>CAJWGH010000085.1 GCA_913031095.1 uncultured Chloroflexota bacterium
TTACAATGCGGTGATAGACGCCTTGCGCCCGCTGGGTGTTACTGGATTAGACATGCCGCTAACCCCGGAGAAAGTCTGGCAGGCGATTCGCCAGGGACAAGGGAGTTAAACTATGTTTGCGAAAGAGTTTGAATATATAAAAGCTAATTCGGTCTCAGAGGCTATCCAGCTTCTGAGTAGTAATGAAGGCGCCAAGCTAATAGCTGGAGGCCACAGCCTTCTCCCGATGATGAAGCTGCGATTGGCCCAACCACCGATGTTGATAGACATAGGTGGTATCGAGGAGTTACGAGGCATTTCGGTGGAGAATGGAACCCTACGCATCGGCGCTCTCACAACCCATGCGGAGATTGCTGAGTCTCATACCGTCAAAGACAATGCCGGGATTCTCTGGGAGGCTGCTTACGGTATTGGCGACCCCCAGGTGCGGAACCGCGGCACCATAGGTGGCAATGTCTCCCACGCTGACCCAGCCTCTGACCTGCCTACGGTGCTGACGGTGATGGATGCGAAATTCACCATCCAAGGCCCGGGCAGCATCACCCGTCGGGGCTCAAGAACGGTGTCAGCCGAAGAATTCTTCACCGGCCCATTTACCACCTCTTTGGCAGAGAACGAGTTGCTCACTTCAATCGAGATGCCGGTATTGGCGGAGAACCAGAAGGCTGAGTATGCCAAGATGGCCCACCCTGCAACGTCTTTTGCCGTGGTGGGAGCTGGAGTATTGGTGACCGTGGACCATCACAATTGCACCGCCGCCAGAGTAGCAGTGGGCGGTTTCACACCGACGCCGACCCGGGGGCCGTCGGTTGAGGCGGCATTGGTTGGCAAGGAGTTGACAGCGGATAATATCGCCGAGGCAACCGCACTCATAGATGGTGATTTGGGTTCGGACGTTTTCGGAGACCTCTTTGCCTCAGCTGAATACCGCAGGGCTATGGCGGCCATTGAACTGAAGCATGCCATCTTCCACGCGACGGACCTGTCACACCACTAAACTTTAATATCCAAAGTCAACAAGTAAGGGCGCCCCGATCAAATCAGGGCGCCCTTACTTTTGTGTTTAGATAGCTCGCCTGATAAGATATTTGCCGTCCCCTGATATCAATATCCCCTTAAGTTAGGCACAAAACGCATGAAAATACTGGTGATAAATGACGATGGAATCACTGCCCCGGGCATCTGGGCCGCTGTCCGGGCCCTTAGGCGGGTCGGTGAAGTTGTCGTGGTGGCTCCAGACCGGCAACAGAGTGGTGTTGGCGCTAGCCTCACCCTCCACGCCCCGGTTAAAGCGGGAGAATGGACGGTGGAGCCAGAGTTCCGGGCCAATGGAGATGGTCTACACCCGGTCAGTGCATTCTCAGTGGAGGGTACCCCTGGGGATAGCTGCATCTTGGCCCTGGAGACTTTGGTTAAGGATGTTGACCTGGTCGTTTCCGGGATTAACGCCGGCTCAAATGTGGGTTCTGACGTCATGGTCTCTGGTACTGTCGGCGGCGCTGTCCAGAGCTTTGTTCGAGGCATCAACACAATCGCAATATCGGTAGCTGCGGTCACGAATACCAAATACGACATCGCTCAGAAGATATTGGAGCCCCTGGCCGACAAGTTCATGGACCATACCGGTGAAACGCTGTTCTTGAACGTGAATATCCCCAAGATTGAAATGTCTCAAGTGGCTGGAGTCAGGGTTACCACGTTGGGAGGCAGGTCATGGGGGGAAAACGTCAGGGCAGAAAATGTTGGGCCAGAGAAGCGTTACTGGATATCTAGGAATAAGTCCATCAACCAGACCCCTAGAGAGGACAGCGACATAGCTGCCATCAAGAACAATTGTATCTCCATTACGCCGCTGCACCTTGCTCTTGGGAACGACTCGAGCATGCCCACCGTCGATAGGCTTTTGGGAGACATACCCCAACAGATGCTTAACCGGCTGGACTGACCTAGATCCGCCAAATTAAAACCCCGTGCTTCTTCTGAGGCACGGGGTTTTAATTTCTTTGAATGTCTCGGTCTTAAACGGTTCGGATTGCCTCCGGGGAAAGAGCCTGGGTGACGCCAATCATGCTCTCCTGGGTGATTAGCTTAGCCAACTCTTCTTCGCTCATACCATTGGTTCCGGCAGGGCGCTTGGGGAGGATCAGGTAGCGGTAGTCGGCGCTGCTGTCGATGACTTTCACCTGAACAGACTCATCGAGTTCTGTCCCGAACTCTCTAAGAACCCCTCTGGGATCAACCACTACCTTGGAGCGATAGGCCAAACCCTTGTACCAGACGGGAGGGCGACCAATGATTGCCCTGGGGTAGCATGAGCAGAGTGTGCAGACGGCCATGTTGTGGATCTCGTCTGTGTTCTCCACAACCGTGATCTTCGGCGAAGTCTCTGGAAGGTCGTAGCCCAGTTCCAGAAAGGCAGACTCTGCGTCTGCCAGGAGGCGTTTCTTGTATTGTGGGTCCACCCAAGCGCGAGCCAATACCTTGGCGCCGTCTTCAGGGGAGCGGGAGTCAATCTTGTCGGCCATTGTCATGATGTCATCAAGCGTGCAGATGCCTTTCTCGATCAATAGAGCTTGTATGGCTGCAGCACGCTGGGAGTAATATTCGGCGTTGTCCCCGTGGTTATGACCGTTCTGAGTCATTGGTGAGTCCTGCCCTTATTAAGGATTGGTCTTGTGGGCTAGATAGTTTCGAGCCAGTGCTCGTAAACGTCGATGAGCAACTTGTCGTCGGAGCTCCCTTTGTAGTCGTTCCAGAGGTCCGATTGCGTGAACTCAACTTGATATAACGGCTGGGCCGGCAGACCGTCACCACCGTAGGCAAGTGACTCTGGGTTTGGGAACGTTCCCCACAGCGTGTCTATCCGCCCCTGTTTGCCTTGGATGTATTCGGGGGTACGGAAATGAGTATGCGGAACGCCCACTCTGATGCGCACTACGTCTCCGGGTTTATATTTCGGAGTCCCACGGCCAGCCACTGTTACTTTTGCTCCTGCTGCATGGAACTCATCTTGGCGTCAATCTCCTGTTTGGTCATGACGCCCTGTTCTACCAAAAGCATCTCCATCGCTGCTGTCCATTTTTCGTAGTAGGCCAAAGATTCATACGTCTTCAGGTCCAGACTCTCGATCGCTCGACGCAGTTGGTCGGTATTTTTGAGGCCCTTGTCGCCGAGCACACCGTTTAGGGCGTCAACCTGGCGTTCCCATTCCTCCATCTCGTGCTCGTCATGGTCGATAGGATCGTCGTTGGGCCAACCACCGCGGTCGTGTACCTTAGGCATGTCCAACTCCTATTACCGCCACTCAAGGCGAATATGGGGCCATGTTAAGTCTGATGCTATGACTTGGCAAGAGGTTCTAGATGCTGAAAGCTGTTAGCTCACCTGCCACATCTTAGCTACGTCGATAGCCCGCATGAACTCCACGTTGGGGAAGCTCTTGATGTGTTCGATCAGGCGCTCCAGCATCAGCAGCCGGCCCGGGCGGCCGATGTACTGAGGGTGCATGGTCAGTGTGAATGCCCGTCCGTATCGGTAGAGACCCTCGAACTCTGCAACCCATGTGCCGTATACCTCGTCAGGGTTGCGCATGGGGCCTAGCCTGTTGGCCACCGGCGCATAGACGAAATTGGGAGCGTCATCCAGTAACCAGTGGATGGGCAGTTCAACGATGGTCTTGCCGTTGGCCTCGGAGTCCACGATATAGGGAGCGTCGTCCCCCATTAGGCTGCTATCGTAAATGAACCCGTGGTCTGTCAGCAGCTCTAGCGAGTGTTCGCTTAGTTCCCAACTGGGAGACCGGTAGCCCAGCGGATTCTCACCAGTGATTCCGCTGAGAATTCGGATGCCGGACTCGATGACATCGTTCTCTTGCTCGCGGGTAAGTGTGGATGGTGGTTCGTGCATGTACCCGTGGTGAGCCACTTCAAAGCCCCGGTCGAAGATACCCTTGACCATGTCATCGTGGGTCTCCGCCACATAGCCGGGGATATAGAAACTGGCCGGGACGGAGTGGGCTTCCAGCATGTCTAGGATGCGCGGCGTGGCTACTGAAGGGCCGTACTCGGCCATAGACATGAGGCTTGGGTGATTTATGAACGATGGATCTCGGTTCAACCAGGACGAAACGCCATCAACATCGAATCCTAGTAGCACCACGCATTGCGTCTCACCGGGCCAAATTCCTGACATGCTCTTACTCCAGTATCGGTTTAACCGCTATTTGAATCGGCGCTTATTCTAGCCGATGGAAGGTTAGCTGTCGAAGGCGGGTTGCGGTTTACATGCCGAGCAGAAAAGGATGTAATGCAACAGGCGGTAAACTTTTTGTTGAGTCAGGTCGATTGGAAAGTTCTTACAGACATAATATGGGGAAACATATAGCACTTTAAACCGTGCCGTATTGGATCGGAGACCCTCCTAATCCGATGACTTTATCAGTGTGCTCCGATTTACGGTTAATCTGCATTCCCAGGACGTGCATAGGAGTTATAGCTGAGATCCGTGAGAATATCCTTGATTTAAAGATACGGGAGGACCTCTTCTGACAACGCTTCAAGGTGCTCCAGGTCATCGAACGCGGGGTTGAGGAGAATCATCTCAGCGCCTGCGCTGGCGACCTTGGCTAGCCCTTCGGTGACTTTGGCTGTGGAACCCCAGACAGAGACTTGGGAGGCCATGTCGGAGTTACCGTAGCGTTTGCCGAACCATTCTTTAAGCCGGCCTTCGGCCCGGTTCTCGTCATCGTCGACTGCCACGTATACACGCTTCGAGATAGTGAAGGAATCGGGGTCACGGTTCGCTTCTTCGAGGTACATCTTTGTCTGGTCAACCGCTGTGATGAAACTTGCTGTATCGGAAGAACCCGCACCCATCCAGCCGTTCCCGTGCTTGACCGCCCTCCGAATGGCATTGGCGTGCCGCGCGCCCAACCAGATGGGTGGGTGGGGTTTCTGTAGGGGCTTAGGTTCCATCTTGATCCCGTCTAGTTGCCAGAATTCGCCTTGAAAATGGGCCTCTTGTTGGGTCCAAAGCTCTTTCATAACTTGGATGATCTCAGTGAACCTACGCACCCGATTGTCCGCGGAGAAGCCGAATGGAGGGATGTCGTTGGGGTTGCCGCCCAAACCCAGACCGACAATCAGGCGTCCTTTGCTCAAGTGGTCCAGGCTGCCGAGGCTCTTGGCCAGTTGGATCGGGTTGCGGATGGGCGCAACGATCACGGATGTGCCCAATTGGACTTTTTCCGTGATGGCGGCTAAGTAGGATAAGAGAACGACCGGCTCCAGGATAGGGACAGGTCCCGTGATGGCTTCCTGGGTCCAGAGGCTTTCATAGCCCAGGGCCTCGGCGCGTTTCGACCACGTCCCTATGAACGGCATATCTACAGGTCCGTCGAAGAAGACCTGAGGAATGGATATTCCCCAACTAACTTTGCCGGCCA
>CAJWGH010000086.1 GCA_913031095.1 uncultured Chloroflexota bacterium
TTCGCTGCTAGGCTCCATCGGCGAATATGAGGTTTCCGATGGAGGCGCTCTGGCGAATCTTCTTCAGGTCAGCATATTCCGGCGAGTCATACCAGGCCTTGGCCCGCTCCATACTCTCAAACTCGAGCACCACCAGGCGCTTGGGTTCCCACACCCCTTCCAGGACCTCGCCTGACACTCCTCGTACCAGGTATTTCCCACCGTAGGCCGCCACAGTCTGCGGAACACCAGACGCATAGGTACTGTATTTCTCGGGATCGGTAACTTCAATGTCGCCAACCAGATACGCGGTCTTACCGGTATCGCTGCCCTGAGCATGAGGCTCGATCCCTTCTGCAACTAACAGTGACCCCGTGGAAGCGCTTTGACGGAGCTTGGTAAGGTCTTTGTATTCGTCAGAGTAATACCAGGCTTTGATGGTCTCAATATCTTTGTACTCAGCCAAAACAAACCGTTGCGGGCACCAATCTCCTTCCACCGGTTGGCACTTGTCGGGTCCTCGCACCAGATATTTGCCGCCGAACGCCCCACTGCTGTTAGGTACAGCCGCGGCGTATTTAGCAAAAGTATCTGGATCTGTTACATTGATGTCGCCGATTACGTACGCTGACATATCTCACTCCCTTTGGTCGCTACTTGTTAAAAAAATATACAGGTCTTTGAGTTCTTCAACTATGGTTTCGGCTTCGGCGGAGTGGATTCCGTCCACTCCGCGCGGCGCCAGGCGCGCTTCCAGCAGCAGCTAACCAACGTACCCGTTCTTCCTGTCCCATTCGTCCGCAGCTTGGCTGCGATCCGACGGATTGCCGTAACCGCCTCCACCTGAGGACAGGCAGTAGACGTGGTCACCGGGGTTGACCCGGACTTCGGTCTCTTTTGAACCTAGCGAACGCTCAGATCCGTTAGACAGGATTTTGTAGTCGTGAGGAAGGCCGTCTTGTCCTTCGAATAATCCAAACGGTGGCACCACTATGCCGTCACCGGCCGTGTTCAGCCGTGCTGGGCCTTCTCCTTCGTAGACCAGGTCACAGATGCCCCCAAGTCCGCCGCGCCACTGCCCTTGGCCACCGGAGTTGGGGCGCAGTTCGTGTCTGCGAATGAAGAATGGGAACCTTTCTTCAGTGACTTCTATGCTGGGACTTCGTATGCCCCCAGCCACGTTAATCTCACCTACGTTGGGCCAGCCATCATAGCCATAGGTTGCCCCCCCACCACCACGGGCCAGGAAAAAGTGCCAGATGAACTGCCGTCCGGTGCGCGGGTCCTGACCGGTGATGGCATAACGTAATCTTCGAGAGAACCCGGCGTTGACCTCTTTAGGAACTGCCTGGGCAAGGGCCTTAAATACCGCCTCGACGATCTCTTCGGCGCAATGGTTGGTGCTCATGCAGACCGGTGCCGGCGGGTTAGCGTTCACGATCAGACCTTTGGGGGCAATGATGTCCACCGGTCGCATGGAACCCTCGTTTTTGGCCACATTAGCTGGGGCCACGTACATGATTGCCGCGTGGGCCAAAGATCGGGTATTAGCGTAAGCGCTGTTGATGAAGCCGGTGACTTGGGGACTGGACTCTCCCAGGTCTATGGCCATCTGATCTCCACTTATGGTCACCTTGGCCCGGATGGGAATCAGCTTGCTGTCGAAGCCATCGTCATCCACCAAAGCCTCACCATGGTAGACACCATCTGGCCATTCAGAGATGAACTGCCGCACATGCCGCTCAGTGGCTGACAAGATCTCTTCTACCGCAGCTAACAGTCTGTCCGGGCCGTAGGTCTCCAACAGGCTGGCGATCCGCTGGGCCGCTATCATGACCGAGCCAATCTGAGCATTCAGGTCTCCCAGGAAATTTTCCGGCTGCCGGACGTTGGCCGAAAGCATCTGAAGCACGTCTTCCCTGGGCACCCCCTTGTCATAGAGCTTCAGCGGTGGGATGCGAATCCCCTCTTGAAATATCTCAGTGGCCCGAGGGTTATAGCCGCCGTGTGTTCCTCCGCCTACGTCGCTATGGTGGGCGCGGTTAACGGCGTAGAACAGTAACCTCCCCTGGTGGAACACCGGCCTGATTATAGTGATATCCGGCAGGTGACTACCGCCGAAATAAGGGTCGTTCAATATGAACAGGTCGCCCTCGGAGATGGTATCGCCAAAATAGTCCCGCACCGCAGCCCCGGCCACGGGAAGGGCGCTGACATGGACGGGGATGCCCTCTCCTTGGGCCACCAATTGGCAATCGCCATCCAGAAGAGCTGTGGAGAAGTCGCGGCTGGAGTTCAGTATCTGGGACATAGCCGTCCGGAGCATGACCTCGGTCATCTCGCGGGCGATGGACTCCAACCGATGCTCCACAACAGCCAGAGTCACCGGGTCGGGTCTGTCGGTAACTACCACAGGTGAATCTTCGGTATCCAGAGAGACCTGCAGTTCGATGCCGCCGTATGAGTCGATGGTTGCCTTGTCCCCAGCCTCGACCAACACGGTGGTGAAGTCAGATTCCAAGACCGCCGGACCATCCACCGAACTTCCCGGAGGCAATTCAGTAATCTCGTAGACAGGCGCATCGGTCCAACCACTCAGATAAACCTTCCGCCTTCCCTTCGCCTTCACGGTATCTCTACTTACCCTATCCACAGGCGGCGGGTCCAGTTTGGGCAGCCTGCCTACCACGCTAACGCGCAGGGTCACTAGCCGTATCTCCTGTTCCGACTGACTGTAGGAGTACAGTTCTTGGTAGCGGGTATGGAAATTACCAGCCCATTGATACAGCAGCGGTTCTAGGTCTTGGGTCAGATCCGGCACCGGGACATTGACCTCGTATATCTGGTCGAGGTACCGCATGTCGGCAGAGACCGTGATTTCTATGCTGGATTGCAGCACACCCTGGTCCTGAAGTTTTTGACGACCATCCGACTCCATTCCTTCCACGAGGGCTTTGACCGCATCTAGGTCCATGCCCAATAACGGGGTCGGATGAGAGCGGGAATAGTCGTATTTGAGGTCAGTAGACAGCATGCCGTGGGCCGAAAGCACTGCAGCCGCGGCGGGGATGATTACTTTCTCCACATGCAATTGTCTGGCTACCTTGCTTGCCTGGAGTCCGGCAGCGCCGCCGAAAGCCATCATATTGAACCGGCGCGGGTCCACGCCGCGCTGAACTGACATGAGCCGGATCCCCTCCGCTATTGACGTTGAGACCACCTCTGTAATACCTTCTGCAGCTTCGATCATGGACAGGCCGGTGGGATGTGCCACATGTTCTGAGATAGCCTTTTCAGCAAGGTCTTTCTGTAAAGTTGTACTACCACCCAGGAAGTTCGCAGCGTCCAGGTAGCCCAGCGCCAGGTTGGCATCAGTCACGGTGGGCCGGTCCCCGCCCTTGTCATAGGCAGCCGGACCGGGCACCGCTCCAGCGCTCTCTGGTCCCACCTGCATGATGCCACCTGGGCCCACAGAGGCGATGCTGCCGCCACCTGCACCCATGGTGTGGATATCTATCATTGGCACAGAGATCTTCCACCCAGCCTCAAATTTCTCGGTACTCAAATGAGGCTCTCCGTTCTCGATCAGGGAGATGTCAGTGCTGGTGCCACCCATATCGAACGCGATTATATTTGACGACCCAGTCAGCCCTCCGTAGGCTGCCGCGCCGCTCACTCCTCCGGCAGGACCAGACAATATGGAGCGGACAGCCAAACGCCGTGAGTCCTCTATAGGCGCAACGCCCCCGTTGGACTGCATGATGAGGAAGTCACCCGATCGCTGGAATTTAGCCAACCGTTCTTGCAAGTTCTCCAGATAACGGCCTAGCACAGGACCCACATAAGAGTTAATGACCGTGGTGCTAAGTCGGTCAAACTCTTTTATCTGAGGAATGACCTGGGAAGAAAGCGATGTGTACATACCAGGGAATTTGGCCTGAATGATTTCGCCCACACGGTCTTCGTGGGCAGGATTCAGGTAAGAGAACAAGAAACACACAGCCAGGGCTTCGACACCATCGTCTTTCAGGCCGTCCAATGCCTTATTCAGCGCATCTTCGTCCAAGGCTATCTTGGCGCTGCCGTCCGACCGCACGCGCTCCGGAACTTCAGCACGCATATACCTAGGAACCAATGGCTCAACGGGGGTCATGCGCAAGTTGTAGCGGTCTTCTTTCAAGCCTTCCCGCATCTCCAACAGGTCCCTGAACCCGTCGGTGGTGATGAGACCGACCTTCGCGCCTTTACGCTCCACCAGGGTATTCGTGGCCACGGTGCTCCCGTGGATTATCATGTCTGCGGCAGCCAACAAATCCTCAAGAGAGAGGTCATAGGCCGATGCGGCGTGCGTCAAACCAGTCATTAGACCCTCTGAAGGGTCATGGGGCGTGGATGCCGTCTTGAAATACCGAGGCGGCTGGCCTTCTTGGGCAATTACAAAGTCGGTGAACGTTCCACCAACATCGATACCAATCACGTACACGGTCAGCTACTCTCCGAGAATTTCTTTCTGCTAGATATACCGGGGCTCCACGTCGTGTGACAAGCCAAATGCGTGCTTGCCGATCAGTTCCAGCGCATCGAACCCACCCACGGGGTGCATCGTGCCGGCCCGGACGTCCCGGTAGTACCGCTCTAGGGGCCGTCCTTTAGCCAGACCTGCGCCTCCGACCATATCCATCGCTTTGTTGACCACGTCTTGGGCGGTCTTCATGCAGAAATACTGCATCCCCACGGCGTCCATCAAAGTGCCGTGATCCCTACCGTTCTCTCCGTCTAAACGCACGGCTATATCCTTCTGAAATGTCCAAGCGGCGTTTAGGGCAATATCCATCTCGGCAGCCAAGAACTGATGGCCAGGGCTAAAACTCTCGGGATGCTTGAATGGGATGCGGGTGCGGCCCTTGGTCTGATCGATAGCAAAATCCCTGGCGGCCTTGGCGATACCTAGATAGACGCTCCCGAAGCTCCCCCCATGCCATGCCCATAGGCCTTTGGCGAATTCGTCCCAGACCCAGGGTTTATGACGAATAACGCCCTCTTCTGAAACAAAAACGTCTTTCAGTTCCCAACTGTGACTCTGACTCGCCCGCATGCCCATCGTGTTCCAGTCATTCAAGCAGGTCAGTCCTTCGGTGTCGGGCGGCAACAGGAATATCAAGGCTACCTCACCTTCATCGGGGTCGTCATAGATGGCGGTGCTGCCAAAAAGATCGCCCCCCGGGCTGTTGGTTCCGAAACCCTTACGTCCGTTGACCAGGAAGCCGCCATCGGTCTTGGTTGCCTTCACAGTGGTATAGCCTAGGCCGGTGATGCCTTTCAACGAGTCCACCTGTGGGTCGGTTACAGCAGCGAAGACCATCAGTTTCTCCGCGGCGATCTTCTCTAAAAGAGGCCGAGGGTGC
>CAJWGH010000087.1 GCA_913031095.1 uncultured Chloroflexota bacterium
ACTCCGGGCCGCGTATTCCTCAAGATAAAGGGCGGTCGCGACCCCCAAAGTGAATGCAACAGCGCCGGCCACAATGACAACATATATGCTGCCTACCATCGCTGCCTTGATCCCGACCTGGTCTGGATGGCGTGACGCAAAACTTGTAAGGAAGCTCCAATCGATCCTGGTTACACCCTGGACCAACAGGTAGACCAGCAGCACCGCCAGTGAGCCAAGCGCGATGCCCACCGAAAGCAAGCATAAAGCATGGAAGACGTGGCCCAACCATTTTCGGCGAGCCCGCCTCCGCTGGAATTCGGTCTGGGATATCACGGCCACTACTCGTACTCCTCTCGGAACCGGCTGACCACGTATTGGCTCAACAGGTTCATCACCAGAGTGATGGAGAATAACAGCAAGGCAACGGCGAAGATGGTCTTAAACTCGATCGACCCAGCCGGGGCGTCACCCTGGCTGACCTGAACGATATACGCTGTCATGGTCTCGATTGGGACGAACGGGTTGAGCGTGAAGTTAGGGTTCTGTCCAGCGGCTATGGTAACGATCATTGTCTCGCCGATGGCACGAGAGACCGCCAAAATGAACGCCGACACGATCCCCGAGAGGGCCGCCGGTACCACCACTAGGGTCGAAACCTCAAGCTTGGTAGATCCCAGTGCGTAAGCTCCCTCCCGCAACGTTCTGGGAACGGACCTCATGGCATCTTCGCTAAGGCTGGAAACCATGGGTAGGATCATGATTCCCATAACTACCGCAGCGCTAAGCGCGTTGAAAACGGAAATGTCCGCGGATATCTGCCTGAGGATCGGCGTGACGAACAACAGAGCGAAATACCCATACACCACAGTCGGAATCCCGGCTAGGACTTCCAGGATTGGTTTGACGGGTCGCCTAAGTTTTTCGGGAGCGTACTCACTGAGATAGATGGCGCTCAACAAGCCCAACGGCAGTGCAACCAGCATGGCCAACGCTGCTGTCAAAGTCGTACCCGCCACCAACGCCAGAACGCCAAACTGCTTGGATGAGAATAAAGGAGTCCAACGGGTCCCAGTTATGAACTCCCAAAACGAAACTTCTCCAAAGAACTTGATCGCCTCAAATAGCAGGACGGCTATGATTCCGACGGTAATCAGAATCGACAGTATCGTTGACAAGAAAAGAACCAGCGCTATCCCCCGCTCTGGAAGATGTCTCCTCCAGGCGCCAGGCGGCGCCTGTCCCAAGGCTGGTCCCACCGAGTTTCTAGCCAATGCCGATAGCGCTCCTAAATTAGGTCTGCGGTCCTACGCTTTCAAATCACCAGTTACTGGTTAGCAGAAAGTATCTCTTCAACGGTGCCATACTGGGGATTTGCACCACCGAAGATCGTCCCGGTCAGACCGCGTTGGAAACGGTCCAGCACCAAGTCGTGCACCACGTCCGGAAAAGGGACAAAGCCTAGTTCTTTTAACAAATCAGCTCTTTCATAGCTAACGTAATAGCTGACAAAGTCTTTCACATCCTGCTTAGCCCAAGACTCCTTGCTAACGTAGATGAACAGCGGCCGTGACAGGGGAGAGTAAGTCCCGTTGTTGATGGTCTCGTCATTAGGATAGACACAGCCGTCGCCAGCATCTATACCTACCATCTTCAGCTTAGCCTGGTTCTCCACGAAGTACGAATAGCCAAAGTAACCCAAACTGCCTTTGTCACCGGCGATTCCCTGCACCAAGACATTATCCCGTTCACTGGAGGTGAAATCCCCTCGTGAAGCCTGGGATTCACCGTTAACCGTTTCTGTGAAGTAGTCGAAGGTCCCTGAGTCCACGCCAGGGCCGTAAAGGCGCATATCTTCTTCGGGCCATTCATTCCGAACTTGGTTCCAACTGTGGATCTCCCCTTCGGCCTCCGGTTGCCACATGATGTGGAGTTCATCCATAGTGACACACTCGACGAAGTCGTTGTCAGGGTTCACTCCAACGGTCAGACCGTCAATGGCCACCGGGAGTTCGATGAATTCAACCCCTTCGTCAGCACACTTTTCTACTTCGCTGGCCTTGATTGGTCTGGAGGCATCGTTGATATCGATATCGCCCAAGCAGAACTTCTTGAAGCCGCCGCCGGTCCCAGATATTCCTATCACCAAACGAGCAGAACCGCCTATGGAATCACCCCAGTCTTCGACCATTGCTTCAGATATTGGAAAGACCGTACTGGAACCGTCGATGTCAGTCGTTCCGGCGCCGCAAGCCACTAGCAGAGCTGAAGAGCAAAAAAAAGCCACTCCCCAGGCTTTCCAGCTCAGGGAACGGCATAAAATCCAGATCCGAGACTTCATTCACCGGGAATTATATGCTCCCCAAATGGGGTGTGCAATAGAATCTTCAGTTGATTTGCATAACTGATTTTCCTCTCTTGTCACTCGTAGCTTGTATACTTATAAGCACCAGCTTCCCGGCGATTCCCAAGAGGAGTGATCCGAGAACCAAAGTCTGGAATGGCACATCGAGGTTTTCCTTTGAGTCCGAAACTTGAACTTAGCGTCGTGGACCAGTCGCCAGTGCGCACCGGCGAATCTGCGGGCCAGGCGCTACGCGACACCATCGCTCTCGCCGTCGCGGTTGAAAAACTAGGTTACCAACGGTATTGGCTGGCGGAACACCACAGCCTGCCCAATTTCGCCGGTACCAGCCCGGAGATTCTTATCGGCCAAGTGGCAGCTCACACCAACAGCATCAGGGTAGGCAGCGGTGGAGTGATGCTGTCCCACTACAGCGCCCTAAAGGTGGCCGAGAACTTCCGTATGTTAGGGGCACTCTATCCCGGACGCATAGATTTGGGCGTGGGACGGGCGCCAGGCAGCGATCAGATTACCGCTGCGGCCCTTTCTTTTCCTGGACAGCCCCGCGAGATCCGCCATTTCCCTCGGCAGGTAGTCGACCTGCTGGGTTTCCTAAACAACGACCTCGAAGATAGCCATTTCTTCTCCGAAATCAGCGCCGGACCAGGCGAACCTGAAGTCCCGGACGTCTGGTTGTTGGGCTCGCGGTACGAAAGCGCCAACATGGCCGCGCAGTTGGGCCTGCCATTCGCTTATGCCCATTTCTTCGGGATAAATATCGAAGAAGGGCCGGCTATCGTGGCCAACTATAAACAGAATTTCCAGCCGTCAGAACACTTTCCCGAGCCCAAGATCAACGTCGGTGTCCATGTGGTCTGCGCTGAGTCCGAGGAAGAAGCCCTACGCCTCTCCACGAGCCGCAATCTATCCCGTCTGTTTAACATAACTGGACGGGCCAATGGCATACCATCCCCAGAAGATGCGGCCAAATACATCTACCGAGCCGACGAAGCAGCCTTCGTGAAGCAATACCAAGACGTCTGCGTCGACGGTGACCCGCAGCAGGTCAAAGAGGGACTGGAAGAGATAGCAGAGATGTACCAGACTGCCGATCTAAGCGTAGTGACCATCACTCATGGACTGACAGAACGCATACGCTCCTACGAACTGCTGGGAGAAGCCTGCGGACTAACGCCGCCGAACTAGGCCACCCAAATCCCCAGGTTCCACTTTGCAAAAAGGGGGTTAAAGGGACTTCGGCGCCAACGCGTCAATCACATGCAGGTGCGATTCCTTATTGTCGCCGACAGCAAACGGTGCGATAACGGGCATATGCAGACCCGCGCCCCGGCGTTTCTCCAAAGCAGAACGGCATTCGTCAGCAGTCCCAACTATTGCGACCTGTTCCTGCATCTCCACAGTGATTGACTCAGCGGCCTTATCCAAGTTGCCGTCGGCCAACGCCATTGCTGCGGCAGACATCTCTTTGTCGAAGCCGGTTTCCGCGAAGAAGTTCCGATAGAAAGGGTTACTGGCGTAGCGAGCAATCTGTCTCCGCAATGAATCTCGGGAGGCCGACACATCACCTCCCACCGCTACACGTACATAACCAGCGATGTCTATCTCGTCAGGATTCCGGCCCGCTTTCTCCGCGCCCCGTTTGATATGCCCGATAGCTTCCCCCAGATAGTCCACGGCCGTCCAGTTCATCAGCACACCGTCGGCCAGTTCACCCACCATCTCCAGCATCTGAGGTCCCAGAGCGGCGATGTAGATGGGGACTTTGGACTTGGGAGTGGCCGGGCCCATGGAAGCGCCAGTGATCTTGAACTGCTTGCCAGGGAAATTGACCTCCTCACCTGCCAAAAGCGCCTTGATTATCTGAATGGTCTCCCGCATTCGCGTCATGGGCTGCTTAAAAGGTATGCCGTCGCGGCTCTCAACCGTAGGAGCGTGGCCGACTCCCAGCCCTAAAATGAACCTCCCTTCTGAAACCGCCGCCATCCCTGCCGCTCCCATGGCGGTGTTAGTTGGCGTCCGGGCGAAGATAGGTAGTATGCCCGTGCCTAGCTTAACTCTTTCAGTCTTCATCGCCATGGTGGCCAATGAGGTCAACGAGTCTCTTCCGCCTCCTTCGGGCACCCACACTACATCGAAACCATTTGCCTCAGCCTTGGAGGCCAGTTCCTGATAGTCCTGCGGCGACAGGTTGGGGTCGTTCTCCAGACGCACGCCAAAGCGGGCCATGATAACTCCTTGAGGTATTTGTTAAACGCCGAGCTGTGTTGCTAAGTCCCGGAAGTCATCACAGACAAAGTCGAAAGATGGGTCAGGGGTAGTGTCAACTTTGCCGTTCACTCCCCGTTCCAACGGCCGCTTCACGAATGCGGTCCTCAGACCCTGCTTGGCTGCTGCTAAAAGATCGCTCTGGTGGGCGGCCACCATCATCACCTGCTCCGGTTTCAAGTGCAGCAACTGCACGCCAGTCAAGTAAGTTTCGGCGTCGGGTTTATAAGCGTGGGCCAACTCTGCGCCCAGAATAGTGTCCCAGGGCAAGCCAGCGTACTTGGCCATATCGACCATTAACGCGATGTTACCGTTGGACATGGTCGCCAAAATGAATCTGGACTTCAGTCTACTTAGTCCAGGGGGCGAATCGGGCCACGGGTCCAGTTGGTGCCAGGCCAGGTTCAACTCGGCTTTAGCCTCTTCGCTTACGCCTGTGATTCCAAAATCGTTCAGTAGTTCTTCAAGGCCCATCCGGTGGAGCGTGTCCAGTTCGGTCCAGGGCAGTTCGCCGGAGCGCACCTTGTCCATAAAAGGACGGTACTTGGCACGCCAGCTTTCGGCGAAATCGACCCAGTCAGCAGTTATACCGTTAGATTTGCCGAAATTCTCTGCGTGTTTGGTAATCGACGTGTGCCAGTCCACTACTGTGCCGAATACGTCAAATACCAGTGCTTTTATCTGCGATGAGTCCGTTACCATGTCAGAAGTTTCCTTGAGTTATGAGTTTCCGATCTTGAGTAGTATTTGAGTCAGTTCCTCGG
>CAJWGH010000088.1 GCA_913031095.1 uncultured Chloroflexota bacterium
TCCGGGGCATCAGACGTGTTGGAAGCCAACCGACACCGCCTCCTCGCGTCTCAGGCCAAGCCGGGCGAACTGCTGAGCATGTGCAGAGCCCTCCCATTTATGGATGACTACCGCCTAGTCGTGGTGGAAGGGTTGCTGGGTACTGTTGAGCCCCAAGGCCGGGGACGCCGCCGTGGTGCCTCAGCTGAATCGGGAATAACCACCCAGTGGCAACCATTTGTCGAAGCCATACCCCAGATGCCAGACACAACGATCCTGATATTCACCGATGGATCTCTGGCCGCCAACAACTCGATGCTGCGCATGCTTAAGGCAGTCAGCGAAGTTGAGGCATTGTCCCCACCGTCCGGCGAGGCTCTCGCCCGCTGGGTGAAATCCACAGTGGAGGCTAAGGGATCATCTATAAGCCCGGCGGCCAACCAGTCCATCACGGATCTAGTGGGTAGCGATTTGTGGACGCTAGACCAAGAGCTGGAAAAACTAGCCCTTTATTGCTCAGGACGCGAGATACAGGAGTCGGACGTCGGAGAGATGGTCTCTCAGGTACGTGAGGCCAGCATATTCGCCGCGGTCGACGCCATGATCGAAGGTCGCCCAAGTGTGGCTCTGCGCCTGCTGCATCAACTCAAAGACGATGGCCGAGAAGCCCCCTATATCATCGGCATGGTTGAACGCCAACTGAGGCTACTTGCTTTGGCCAGGGATTCCATAGACCGTGGCATGCCTCAGAGTGAGCTAAAAGGACGGCTAGGAACGTCTTCAGATTTCGTGGTTAGGAAAACCGCAGAGCAAGCTAGGCGACACACTATGCCGGAGATTGTATGGCGCTACAATCAGCTCCTGGAGACAGACCTGGCCATCAAACGGGGTAGGTTGGAGCCTGATCTTGCCTTGGAATTGCTGGTGGGGGACGCCGCGACCTAATCTTCAGGGATAATCGGGTTGTAACAGGCGACCATGTGCCCGGTTTCCGTCTGCAACAGAGGTGGCTTTGTATGATACCGGCACTCGTTCTGCGCTTTGAAACAACGGGGTAGGAAAGGGCATTCCTCTGGCAAATCAATCATGTTGGGAGGGTTTCCAGGCAGAGGCTCTATTCGCCTTCCCGGATCGTCTATCCTAGGCAGAGCCTGCAGTAGTGACCACGTATATGGGTGCCGGGAACGCTTGAACAGCGGGACAACCTCGGCGTCCTCCACCACGTTACCGGCGTAGATAACTCCCACCTTGTTGGCCATCGCTGCCACAACCCCCATGTCATGGGTAATGAGCAATACTGAAGCATTCCGTTCTTTGACCAACTCCCGGATACGGTGAAGTATCTCAGCTTGAAGTGTGACGTCCAACCCTGAAGTCGGCTCGTCAGCAATGAGCAATTTCGGGCGTAAAACCAAAGCCATGGCCATCATCACCCTTTGGCACATGCCCCCGCTAAGTGCGAATGGGAACTGTCCCATGATGCGCTTGGGATCGGCCATACCCATCTGAAAGAGCATATCCTGGGCCATCTGATTGGCCACGCGAAGCGATACGTCACTGTGCTCCAGGATGATTTCTTCCAGTTGAGGACCGATGGCCTCGATGGGGTTCAGCGCGGACTGGGCGTCCTGGAACACAAGGGAGATCTCCTTGCCTCTCAGGTCCCGCATCTGTCCCGGACCAGCTCGCAACAGGTCTATGTCTTTATACGTGATCCGTCCGTCGGAAACTTCAGCGTTTTGCGGCAGGAGCCCCATGACCGAAAGCGCCAGGGTGCTCTTGCCAGACCCGCTCTCTCCCACTACACAGTAGACCTCCCCCTCTTCCACGGAAAGGCTCACGTGGTTCAACGCCTTCACTCGTCCGGCAGAGGTGCCGAAACTCACCTGTAGGTCTTCTATGTTTAGTAGTGGAGCCATCCGTATTAGCTTTCCGGGTCTAATGCTCGGGTACGGCCTTTTGTCTCAGGTCAATGGGTTGGTAGCGCCCACCGCGTAATTCCCGAATCAGGTCTTGCAGGCAGGAAACCGGCCGCTGGAACTCGGTGGCCACGGTACCAATCTGTTCGATTTTATGAGCATCACTCCCGGCTGTCATATTAGTGCTGAGAATACCGCCCAACTCCTGGGAAAACTCGTTCTGAACCGTCAATCCCCTTCCGTTCAGCGCCTCTATGCCCTGACACATCTGGAAGAATACGTCTCCGCTAGCCCGCTCCAGCATCTCATCTCGGACTCCAGGTCGTTCGGCCGGTTCTTCCAAGAAGCGGCGCCTGTATGGATGGGCCGCAATCATGGCCCCTCCAGCTTTTTCAATTGCAGCCTGTAAAAACTCGGCTTTGTGCATGCCAAATTCGTATATTCCCAGGCCAAATACCAATACGTGCCCAGACTCGGTATTAATCTCACAGCCCGGCAAGACCAAGAAGTTGTGCTTGGTGGAGAGGTTCTGAACCTCTTCATCAGTCCAGAAGGAATCGTGGTCTGTGAGGCAGATACCATCAAGTCCCAATGATTTGGATCCCTCGATCAACTCATCTACGCTCATGAAACTGTCATCAGACCGGGGGTAGCTATGGGTATGAAGATCTATCAACAAAAACTATCTATTCAACCTAAACCCGTCAGAAAAGCCAGATTGGGCCAATGATAGCAAACCTGGCCGCCGTTTAAAAATACGGAAAAATAAAGACGCCTGCCAACTCTCTAACGTTGGCAGGCGTTCATGCTCAAAGGCGATTCGTCATTTAGCGCACCCTTTAATCAACGCGGATCCAAGAATCCCTCATCTTCCAGAAGATCCATGACATCTTCCGCCTTTCGGCCTCCAATCTTGAGTCGCCGCTCCAGGTAAGAGCTGGTCAATTGGGGATTCCTAGCTGCCAGTTCCCTGGCTTCCTCCATGATGTGGGCGTCGACGCTATCTTCATCTTCATCGACTTCAAGTTCGCCAACGGTTATCTCCCGCAGCGGTGGGCCATCTTGGCTCAGCCAGAACTCAACCATGTGGTCAATCTCCTGATCGTAAACCAATGTGCCCTGGACGCGGCTGGGCTTTGGGGACTCGTTATGCAATAAAAGCATGTCGCCCTTGCCCAGCAATTTCTCAGCGCCAACGGCGTCGAGAATCACTCTGGAATCCACTTGAGACGCTACGGCAAAAGCTGCGCGGGCCGGTATGTTAGCCTTGAGCAGACCGGTCACCACGTTCACTGACGGCCTCTGGGTGGCCAACACCAGATGAATCCCTGTGGCCCGGCCCAACTGTGCCAGTCGAACTAGGTTCTGCTCTACTTCGAACCCACCGACCATCATAAGGTCGGCCAACTCATCTACAATCAACACCAAGAAGGGCATTTTCTCTTTGGCCCGTTTATTGTAGCCCTCGATGTTTCTAGCGCCGATCTCTTCCATCAATTTGTAGCGGGCTAACATCTCCCGGATCAAACCCCGGAGCGCGGTGTTGACCTCTTCAGCATCAACGATGACTGGCCCAACCAGATGGGGAATCCCATTGAACGGAGTCAGCTCCACACGCTTGGGGTCTACCATAAGTATGCGCAGTTGTTCTGGCGTCTTGGTCAGCAAAAACGATGCCACGATGGAGTTTATGCAAACGCTCTTGCCGCTACCGGTGGCCCCTGCTATCAGCATATGAGGCAACGAGGCCAGATCCAGCACCACTGGGCTACCGCCGGTGTCTTGACCTAACGCGATGGGGAGCCCTCCCTTGGATATCAGCCTCTTGAACGCCTGAGTCTCCATAACCTCTCTTAGGTGAACCTTACTGGGCGACGGGCTGGGGACTTCTAGACCCACCAAAGCTTCACCGGGCACCGGAGCTTCTATCCTGAGATATGGCGTCTTCAGAGCCAACGCCATGTCTTTTTCCCGCGTCAGGATGCTCTGTACCTTAACCCGACTACGTTCCAAGTCCGATGGGTCCGCATCAGTGGTGTCCAGCCCAACGGTTGCTCGGCGAGACTCTCCTTTCCTGGGCACCCAGCCAGGAACCAAGCCAAAACGTAGGATCCTCGGGCCAGCTTTCACGTCTGTTACTTCGACTCTTACGCCGTGGTCACCCAGAGTGGTTTCAACCAAGCGCGCCATGTCTTGCAGGGCTGCCTCTGGCGCCTGATGAGTGTCGGGCGGAGTCAGCAGGGCAATCGAAGGTGTCTGCCAACCTGGCTTGCCGCGCCTTCCTCCAGTTGAACCTTCCACGATTGCTTTGACCGGGCCAGGCGCCGTTCTAGGAGCCGGTCGTTTGGTTTCCCAGGTGGGTATCAGCCCCGACTCAGGCATTCCCCATTCATCATCATCCTGACGGTCAAAAGAATCCAGGCCATCCGTGTCGAAACCAGATTCCGAATCAGGAAGAACGCTTAGGTTAGTTCCAATCTCAGAATCACCTTGGTAAGCCAGCGTGCGGACCGCAGTCTTGGATGGACCCATGACCACCATCTTGAGCAGGTCTTTTAGCGGAACCTTGCGGTGCATGCCGTACTTCAGGACACGGGCCCGCTGTTCGATTAACCTGGCCGATTTCCGCACACCTAAGTAGACATAAAACGCAGATATCTGAACAACTAAGAAAGCCGCCCTGCCATACCTGTAATAACGCATGCCAGCGACTTTGGGTTTAACAATCAGTGGCACTGCCAGTGCGATTCCAGCCATCTTGACGGCTGCCCAAACTACCGGAGTTCCACCCAGGTAACCACCCCAGATACCGCCCAGACTCACGTCTTCAAGAGCGCCGCCCGAGGGGAATATGGTGGAAAGTATACCGATAGATATGGTTACCGAAGCGCAGACAACAACCCAACGCCTCCAATGAGTGAAGAGACCGCGGTGGTTATAGCGGAGCATCGCTAAGGTAACAGCCACCAGCAGCCCCGTTGGGACCCAGCCATAGCCAAGAGCCTCAATGGCCCATTCCCGCGCGCCTGTAGAGAAGCCAAGGTACAGACAAACGGACAAGCTAACAGCCAAAACAATCAAGGCGCCTATAGGCGCCCTGAGAGTCCCATGGACGAGAATTTTTATCACATGGCGAAACGGTATCACCACGCCTCCGCCAACTTTAACTGGCCACTACATCCTTCCAGTGGCAATCACTATGACTCATTCCGGCGAGTGGTTGGACTAAACCTCCAAAACCACTGGGATTATCATAGGGGATCGGCGAACAGAATTGGCTATGAAGGTGCGGGCAGTTTCTCTGATTTTTCCCTTTAATGCGCCGTTTTCGCTCTTTTCCCTGCTTCCAGACCAGTTGCTGGTCAGTTCTTGAGCCACCGCGACATTTAATTCTTCGAAGAGATTGCCCGCCTCTGTGTCGTCCAAGAACCCGCTGGAAACGGCCGCGGG
>CAJWGH010000089.1 GCA_913031095.1 uncultured Chloroflexota bacterium
TATACCCGGCGCCCATCCTCATTCCCGATGGGGCCAGTTAACACGCCGGCAACCATGGGGCGGGGCATCTTGGCCTTGCCGAGCATGGTACGGATGGCCGGGCGGGCGAACATCTCAAAGGCCACCATGGCACTTACCGGGTTGCCGGGTAAGCCCATGAGGGGAATCCTCTTACCGGCGGGCCCATTCAGATGCCCGAACGCCAAGGGTTTTGCTGGGCGCATACGCACGGACCAAAAGTTCATCTGGCCTCGCTGGTTCAGCACGTCTTTCACGATATCATAATCGCCCTTGGAAACGCCTGCCGATGTTACAACAAAATCAGCTTCGGACGTCGCCGCCAGCTTGGCCGTCAGGTCTGCCAAGTTATCTCGGGCGATACCCAATATCTTGGGAATACCACCTGCGGCAACAATCGATGCGGCAACACTGAAGCTGTTAGAGTCGTAGATCTTGCCGGCGGACAGTGGCATGCCGGCAGTTTCAAGTTCGTCCCCAGTCGCCAACACCGCTACTACCGGGCGACGAATCACTTTGACCCTGTCCATTCCCAGGGAGGCAATTACACCAACCTCGGCTGCGCGGACAACAATCCCTTTCTCCAGCACCAACGTACCAGCACTGATATCTTCACCAGCGGGCCGCACATTGCAACCAGTAGGCAAATCAGCGAATATCGCTACCTGGTTCAGCGGTTTGCCCTGACGTTTGCGGTTTACTTCGTCTGTTTCCTCAAAGGGAACAACGGTATCAGCGCCATCTGGAACAGGAGCACCGGTCATGATACGGATGGCAGTTCTAGGACCAACCGTCTTATCGGGCATATGACCGGCTGCCACTATGCCGATTACCTCTAAGTTGCTCGGATTCTCATGGGACGCACCCGCAATGTCACTATGACGTAGTGCATAGCCATCCATGCCGGAGTTGGCCAAGGGAGGGAGGGCCAGCGGCGATTTAATGTCCTCAGCCAACACTTGTCCCATGCAATCTAGCAGAAGCTTCTCTTCAGGTCCAAGGCTCTGGAAGCTGGCCATAACACGATCGTAAGCCTGCTCAACGCTGAGCATGTCCTCATCCACGTGCCCGTGCCCGTGGGAGTGAGTAGGTTCGTAATCTCTACCGTGATCGTGACTAGTCATATGTTTTAGAGGTTAAACCCTCAAAGTTACCTTTAGTTCCCGGTCCAACGTCCGCAGAAGCCCATCCAGAGAGCGATTAACTTCGTCGTTGGTCAGCGTCCTATCTCTCGCCTGAAAGTATACGTGAAATGCCAACGACTTGGTGCCTTCGGGTATAGTTTCACCGGCGTAAATATCGAAAAGCTCCGCGCGGTCGACTCCTCGGTGGCGCAATATCAACTGCATAACCCGCCCGGCGTCCACGTCAGACGGCATAACTAGCGCCAGGTCCCTGGTTGCAGACGGATATCTGGGCAGTGGTTCGAATTGACGCTGTGATTCGGGTAGCGCAGAGAGTATCGGCTCCAGAAATAGCTCGAAGGCAGCAACCTGTGGGGATTCCAAATTCAGCCGCTCCATAACGACAGGGTGTACTTCGCCGACCATGCCCAGCACAGTATCTGCAGCCTTAATTGCGGCGCAGCGCCCGGGATGGAATGCCGGATCATCTGTCGGCTCGTAAGTTGCTGACACGCCAAGGCGATCCAGCACCATCTCCACGACGCCTTTGGCATCATAGAAGTCCAGCAGGTTCTCATCCTCCAACCATGATGTCTCATGACGAAGTCCAGCTAACACACCGGACACGGACTCACGTTCTTCTGGGAGGTCCCCGTCACGCGGCCAGAATACCCTACCGGCTTCGAATATATGGAACGGCCCACTACTTTGGCCCTGGTTCGCGGCCAGGTTGGCCAAAAGACTGGCCCTCAGCGTGGTCCGCAGGTACTCGCGGTCGGTACTCATGGGGTTGGCTACCCGCATGGGCAACATAGCCGAGTTCAGATGCTCCACTTGTTCCAACTGCTGCAAGGTCACCAGTGGGTAGTTAATCACTTCTTGAGCGCCCGCCGCAACCAGCAAATCCCTGATTTGGTCGCGGAGCACCATGACCGGATCTGGCTGTTGGAACGGAATAGGGCTGGAGAGCATAGTGGTCGGCACGGAATCATACCCGATGATCCGCACCACCTCTTCAACCAAGTCTTCTTCGATGTTTACGTCATTCCGCCAATAGGGCACTGTGACCTCAAGCGCTGCTTCGCCTACGGATTCCCAAGTGAACCCCAGCGATTCCAGGACTCCCTGTACCTGCTTCAGATCAACTTCCATGCCCAGCATGCGCTTGAGCTTGGCGCTAGTTAGTGGCACGACTGGGGGATCGGCGCCCTCATCTGACAGAATATCCACGATACCAGGGGCCACGGTCCCACCAGCGACTTCCTGGATCATTCCGGTAGCTCGACGAAGCGCGATAGGTGCTAGTTCTGGGCGGAGGCCTTTCTCGAACCGGAGCGTAGCCTCGGTGCGCAACCCCAATGACTGTGCAGTCTCACGGTTATTGGCCCCGGTGAACGTGGCTGATTCCAGAAGCACGTTTACCGTGTCTTCGCTAATCTCGCTGTTAGCCCCACCCATCACGCCGCCCAAACCGATGGCGTCGTTGGAATCGGCGATGACCAAGTGCTCCGTGGTTAGTTCTCGTTCTTCGTCGTCTAATGTAGTTAGAAGTTCGCCGGGGCGCGCACGTCGCACAATAACCGTGTGGCCTTTGATTAGGTCGTAGTCGAAGGAATGCAACGGCTGGTTGTACTCCAACATCACGAAGTTGGTAACGTCAACCACATTGTTGATCGGCCTTAAGCCAGCCCTGGTCAACCGGTCTTGCAGCCACTGAGGAGAGGGCCCAATCTTGACACCCTTAAGAAGACTGGCGGTGTAGCGCCGGCACAGATCCGGGTCCAACACTCTAATCTCAACCTGCTTAGAGATTTCCTCGCCAGATTCTTCGTAGTTGGTCTCCGGCTCTCGCACCGTCTTTCCCGTTAAAGCGGCTACCTCTCGGGCTACTCCCAAGACCGATAGACAATCCAATCGGTTAGGAGTGAGTTCCAAATCCAACACAATATCGCCCAAGTAATCATCTAGCAGAGTTCCCACGGGAGCGTCTTCAGCCAGCACAATGATGCCAGAGTGGTCATCCCCCAGGCCCAGCTCCGCAGCCGAGCAAATCATGCCTCGGGACTCAACACCCCGAATCTTGGCGGCCTCCAGGGTTTCGTATTGCTCGGTGTGGGTGTTGTAGACGTTAGCTCCAACTTTGGCGAAACAAATATTCTGGCCAGCGGCCACGTTGGGGGCGCCGCAGACCACCTCCATCTCCTCCGATCCAGTGGTGACCACACAAAGGCGCAACCGGTCAGCGTTGAAGTGGGGACGCACGTCTTTCACATGGCCGACAAATACCTCGGTCCAACCGCCAATGACAACAACCTCACCGACCTCAATGCCTGCCATGGTCAGACGGTGGGCCAACTCATGGGCTGGCAGGTCAAGGTCCACATATTGTTTAAGCCAACTAATGGGTACTTTCATTTATAGTTCTCGTCTGACGTAACCGGTAAACGGCGAGCATTAGCCTGCCAATAACTTCTCTAATCAGAATTGACGTAGGAACCGAAGATCGTTGCCGTAGAAATGGCGAATGTCGTCAATCCCATATTTCAACATGGCGATCCGTTCCGGCCCCATGCCAAAGGCAAAGCCGGTGTACTTCTCAGTGTCGTAACCCACGGCATCCAAGACCTTGGGATGGATCATCCCAGCTCCCATAATCTCTATCCAGCCACTATCTCGGCAGATGCGGCAGCCTTCACCATCACCCTCACAAGCGAAGCAGTCGATGGACATATCGACACCAGGCTCCACGAATGGGAAGTAATCACAGCGGAAGCGGATCTGGCGGTCTTCGCCGAACATCCTACGAGCGAACTCGTACAATGTACCTTTGAGGTCAGCGAAAGTGATGCCTTCGCCCACGGCCAGACCTTCCACTTGATAAAAATGCCATTCGTGAGTGGCATCAGTAGCCTCATACCGGTAGCACTTACCAGGAACAACCACTCTTATCGGTGGTTCACGAACTTCCATGACTCGAGCCTGCATTGGAGAGGTGTGGGTGCGCAGCAACATTGCTGCTTCGCCGAGGGGGTCTTCATAATCCACCCAAAGTGTGTTCCACATGTCTCTGGCTGGGTGGCCTTTCGGAATGTTAAGCATTTCAAAGTTATAGTGGTCCCATTCAACTTCAGGACCTTCCACGACTCCGAACCCCATGGTAACAAAGGCGGCGCAAATCTCCCGGACAATCTGGGTGGTGGGATGTAGCCGTCCGCCCAAAGAGGGACGGCCGGGAAGGGTTACGTCTAACCGGTCCTGGCTGGCTGAGCGTGTCAACGCAGCCTCATTTATCTGCCGAAGCCGCTCTTCCAGTCGTTCTTCAAGGGCGGTCTTGGCCTCATTAGCCAACGCCCCAACAGCCCGACGCTCTTCGACCGCCAGAGCCGATATGCTGCGCAATACGGATGTCAACGTTCCGCGGCGTCCCAGGTAGGCTACGCGCCAATGATCCACAGCATCGAGGGTTTCCAGAGAATCCAACTCGACGGCGGCGGAACGGGTAATCTCGTCTATGCTCTCGGCCGAAGGCGGTTGAGCTAAAGGTTCAGTCAAGCTAGGTTTTCCTCAAGAGGTCTGGTTGTCGGCGGAATGCAAATGAATCAAGCACGTAACAAGCAATTATAGAAACCACATATTCAAGGGTCAAGACTGCCAGCCATAAAGGCACCGTTCAATTCGCAAATTTGCCAATCTCTGACAATGCTACCTGGGCTTGATTGACGGTTGCATTATCAAAAATATGATACACAGTTCCAAGATTTGGTTCGCGAGCTTGAACGGCCCAAGAATCAGCCGTGCCAGGCGTGTATAATAAGGCACGCCCAGGGCGTTCACCTGAAAAAATACCGAGTCGATCAAGCGGTTCATTGCCGCAGGATTCGTCATCATCGGAGGCATCATGCCCATAATCCAACGACCCTACGTTCCCCCGGAAGACCAGGTTCCCAATGAAGGTTCCTACGTCAATCCTGGCGCGAGCCCGAGTGAAGGAACAGGCGAGGGCCAAGCTACATCGGAGGGATCCCTCGACCCTATCACGTTCTACAGCGACTCCATGCACATCTTCAGCAGCCTGTATTCCGCCGTGTTGTTCTTCGGCGAGCAGATGGAAGAACGGGAGCCAATCCTTAGGGCCCGCATAAAAGTCAGCCCCCAGATGCTCAAAGCCATCGCGCTTC
>CAJWGH010000090.1 GCA_913031095.1 uncultured Chloroflexota bacterium
CAGAAAAACCCCTACGACTGCCTAAAACCCACTCTTGACCAAAACCAATCTGCTCACCCAAATGGAACTTGGTTAGTCTGCTAGCTCCGTCGGGCGGTTATGTAGTCGGATAGGTCTATCAAGGACTGTTTAGCGGCACAGTCAGGCAGCGTTAGCAGGGCCTGGCGGGCCTTGTCGCTATAGTCCTGTACCACCTGTTCGCAGTCGGGGAGGATGGTCGAATCGTTGATAACATCAACCACTTTTTGCAGCTTGCGGTCATTGGTGCGGTCTTTGAACAGCGATTGCACCAGGTCATCATTGGGATAACGCTCCATCAACATGATGGTCGGCAAAGTCAGAACTCCATTCAGTAGATCGTTCCCTACCGGCTTTCCGAGATTAGACGCCTCGCCTTGGAAATCCAGTAGGTCGTCGCGCACTTGGAACGCCATGCCGATGTTGTAGCCGTAGTCGCGCAATGCTTCGACTTCGTTCTCGGGCGCTTCACTCAGAACAGCGCCCGACTCACTGGCGGTGCAGAACAGCGACGCCGTCTTACGGTAGATGCGGTCTCGATATATATCCCTGGCCTGAGAGGCGTCGAAGGATGTGTAATACTCCATCAACTGCCCGCTAGCCAGTTCCATGATCGTCTCGGAAAACCGGCGGATCACCCGAATGTTGTTGGTGTCGCAGACAAAGGTGGCCGAGGTGGCGAAAACATAGTCTCCGAAGAGCACCGCCACATGGGGGCTCCAGGTGTTGCTGACGGTCGCCCGGCCGCGGCGCAGTGGCGAGTTGTCCACTGTGTCGTCATGAATCAAGGTGGCCAGGTGCAGAAGCTCCACTGCGCTGGCCATGATGATGGGACGTTCCTCGTCGTGGGGGTGAAACTGGGCTGCCAACAAAGTTATGGCTGGACGAACCCGTTTGCCGCCACCGTCAGTCACGTATTGCAGCAACGGTTGGACTGGAGAAGTCTCCGTTTCCGCCAGGCTGCGAAGTCTGTCATCTACTCTGGCCAGTCCGTCTTGGACCGGAGAGTAGATGGATGCTGTGCGTTCGTCTAGGCCGTGGAGCATATTATTCTTCGGAGGCCCCGATACCAAGTTTCTGGACCTCTTCTTCGATTAATTCGGGATCCAGCTTAGTATACAGCGGCGAGGGCTGGCGCAGGTCTGCCCCGGCCTTGATGCCGACAACGATGGTATCGAAGTCCCAAGCGCCTTCTTCGATAGGGCCGTCGAATCCCAGAAATTCGTGGACTTTCTGGGAGCTGAAGGGCATGAATGGATAGAGGATGGTCTTCAGGCAGTTGATTGCCTGCATGGCCACGGTCAGGCTGGCGCCCGCCTGGTCCCGGTCTTCTTTGATGGACTTCCAAGGGGCCTTGGTGTCCAGGTAGCGGTTGGCTTCCTGGGCAAGGCCGAATGCCTGGGTCACGGCCGCCTTGAATCGGCAGTTATAGAGACTTTCGTCCACTGATTCCATGGTCTCCCGGGCGGCGCGCAACAAGCCTTCGTCGACCTCATCCAGCGACTGGATGCCGGGGACCTTGCCGTCGAAGTTCCGGTAGGTGAATGAGAGAACCCGGTTGACCAGGTTACCGTAGGTCGCCACCAATTCTTCGTTGTTGCGACGGACGAACTCGGACCAGGAGAAATCTGAGTCTCCTGACTCGGGCATGTTGATCGACAGCAGGTACCGCAGGGGGTCGGGGTCGTATCTCTCAAGGTAGTCGGGCAACCAGACGGCCCAGTTCTGGCTGGTGGAGAATTTCCGGTTCTCCAGACTCAGGAACTCGTTGGCGGGAACGTCGTAGGGCAGGCTCAGGCCGTTGTCGTAGGCCATGATGATCGCCGGCCAGATGATGCTGTGGAAGGGGATGTTGTCCTTGCCGATGAAGTAGTAGCTCTTGGTGGCGGGGTTTTTCCAGAAGTCTTCCCAGCTTCCGCCGTGGTGATCGGCCCACTCGACGGCCGCCGACAGGTAGCCGATGACCGCCTCGAACCAAACGTAGATGCGTTTGGAGTCATAGCCATCTAACGGCAGGGGCACTCCCCAGGAGAGGTCCCGGGAGATTGCCCGATCTTTGAGACCGTCGCGGAGAAACTGGCGGGTGAAGTTCTTGACGTTGTTACGCCAGTGGTCCTGCTTCTCCACCCACTCCAAGAGGGGTTTCTCGAAGGCCGACAACTTCAGGAAAAAGTGCTCCGATTCGCGGAACTCCGGCGTCGCCCCGCAGATGGCACAGTGGGGATCATTCAGTTCTTGAGGGTCAAGGGTCTGGCCGCAGTTATCACATTGGTCGCCCCTAGCGCGGGTGTGTCCGCAGTGGGGGCAGGTGCCTTCCACATAGCGGTCGGGCAGGTAGCGGTCGCACTGGGCGCAGTAGGCCAGCAGCATGTTGTCGGTATAGATGTAGCCCTTGTCGTACAGCGACTTAAATACGTCGTGGACCACTTTCTCGTGGTTCTCGGTATTGGTGGTGGTGAACAAGTCGAAGGTGATGCCCAGTTTCTGCCAGGACTCCAAGAACATCGCGTGGTAACGCTCGACGACTTCCTGGGGAGTGATGCTTTCCTGGTCAGCCCGGATGGTGATAGGAGTGCCGTGGGTGTCGCTGCCGGAGACCATCAAGACATCGTTGCCCTTCATGCGATGGTAACGGGCGAATATGTCGGCGCTAAGGTAGCAGCCGGCGATATGACCGAGGTGAAGTGGACCGTTGGCATAGGGCCAAGCAACAGCCACAAAGATACGTTCAGGCAAGGGGAAATAACTCGTTACGATTTACGGATTTAGTGGGGATATTCTATCATTGGGGGAGAGGGGAGTCCAAAGATCGGGGGTCTACGTTTAGTCTCCGCATTATGTCTGTTTGACAAGCCCCTACCCCACTGATACGCTTCTTGAGTTAAAATATCACGGAACCCGCTAAGAACGGGAGTAGTAAGGATACCCTGCCTGAGAGAGCCGGTGTTTGGTGTAAATCTGGTGGCAGTAGGGTCCCGAACTCGCCCGGGAGCGGCCCGCCTGAAATACCAGTAAGGCGCGGCGGTTGACACCGATATAAAGTCTTCGAGTGGCCAGTGGAGTAATGGACGCCGGCCAGAAGAAGGGTGGTACCACGGGAAACACAAGCCCGTCCCTTCCAGTGGGATGGGCTTTTTTATTGGAATTTTTTAGGTGGAACTAAGGCTAACAATATGGAACTAACCGGCGCTGAAATAGTCTGCGAAAGCCTTCTGAAAGAAAGCGCCGATGTGTGCTTTGGACTGCCGGGCGGAGCCGTGCTTCCTTTATACGGGGCCCTCTCCAGCTACCCGGCCATCCGCCACATCTTGGTGCGCCATGAGCAGGCCGCCGCCATGGCCGCTGACGGCTACGCCCGCGCCACCGGCAAGGTCGGCGTTTGTATCGCCACGTCTGGACCCGGCGCCACTAACCTGGTTACCGGCATCGCCTCCGCCCAGATGGACTCGGTCCCCCTGGTGGCGATCACCGGACAAGTGCCAAGGCCCGCCATCGGCACAGATGCATTCCAGGAAACAGACGTTACCGGCGTGACCCTACCGATAACTAAACACAACATGCTGGTCATGGAGGTTAAAGACGTGGCCCAGGCCATCCACGACGCATTCCACATCGCCCGCACCGGGCGCCCCGGCCCCGTTTTGGTGGATATTCCCAGAGACGTATTGCTGGGCGAGAAGACGGAATTTATCTGGCCCACCGAAACCAAGCTGCCCGGCTACAAAATCCCGGGCGAGGCGCCAGATGACCAGGTCGCCGCCGCAGCCGAACTGATCAATAAAGCCCAGAAGCCGCTAATCATATCGGGCCACGGTGTGCTGATCTCACACGCCTACGGCCTGATGACCGAACTGGCAGAGAAGGCCCAGATCCCGGTGATAACCACATTGTTGGGCATCAGCGCCATACCATCCGACCACGAACTGAACCTTGGCATGTCAGGCATGCACGGGATGGCTTACAACAACTTGGCCATTGACGAGGCCGACTTGATCATCGGCCTGGGTATGCGGTTCGACGACCGGGTGACCGGCCGGATATCGGCTTTCGCTCCAAATGCCAAGTTCGTCCATATAGACATCGACTCTTCAGAAGTCGATAAAAACATCAAGACCACCGCGGGCGTGGTCGGCGACCTGAAGGCGGTCCTGGGTCAATTGCTGCCCAAAATCGAGCCCAACGTCCATATCAACTGGCGCCGGCGCATCGACCAACTGAAGGTCGAGCACCCGTCGCATCTCGTCAGGAAGTCCGATGAACTCTTGCCCCAGTATGTGCTCAAACGGTTGACCGAGGTCACCCAGGGCCGGGGCATCGTGGTCACTGGCGTGGGCATGCACCAGATGTGGGCCGCTCAGCACTGCAAGTTCAGCGAGCCCAACACCTTTGTCACTTCGGGCGGCCTGGGCACCATGGGATTCGAGGTCCCCGCCGCGCTAGGCGCACAAATAGGGCGTCCGGATACCACCGTTTGGTCGGTCTGCGGCGACGGCGGATTTCAGATGACCATGTGCGACATCGCCACCGCCGTGGAGAACCACGCCGAAGTCAAATTCGCAATCTTGAACAATAACTCCCTTGGCCTGGTCCATCAATTGCAGGAACTCTTCTTCGAGAAGGATTATGTGGCCAGCGAGTACTCGGCAAATCCCGACTTCGTTAAGATTGCCGATGCTTACGGCATCCGAGGTATCCGCGTCACCAAACAGGAAGAGGTTGTCGATGCAGTCCAGCAGGCTATGGAGACCGCAGGCCCGGTCATCGTAGATTTCATCGTGAAGGAAGACGAGGGACTCTTCCCGTTCATCCCCAACGGCCAATCGGTCAAAGAGATGCTCGAAGAACCGGCGTTCGAAGAGATTGCCTGATGACCCAAGCTAACCAAACCGAACAACATACTTTGGTCGCCCTGGTGGAAGACAAACCGGGCGTTCTGACCAAGGTCGCCAGCATGTTCCGCCGGCGGGGATTCAACATAGCCAGCCTGGCCGTGGGCAACAGCGAGCAACCTGGCCTATCCCGAATGACTTTCGTAGTCAACGGCGACGAATACACGGTGGGCCAAGTGGTCAAGCAGATGGACAAATTGATCGACGTAATAGAGGTAGCAGACATCACCAGCGAACGCATCGTCACCCGTGAATTGGCCTTGGTCAAGGTCAACACCAACCAGATGACCCGTGGCGAGATCATCCAGATCGTGAACCTATTCCGAGCCAACATCATCGACGTCAGCAGCGATTCGATGGTCATCGAAATCACCGGAGAATCGGACAAGATCAACGCC
>CAJWGH010000091.1 GCA_913031095.1 uncultured Chloroflexota bacterium
ACGCATTACCCTAGAGGACGTGAGGGTGACCGGAAGGAACACTCAGGGCGTGATTGTCTGGCGCGATCGTGCGCCGGATGACTATGTCGCATCAATCGCTGTTTTCCAGGAATCGGACACTCAATCATCCCCGGACGAGAATAACAACGGGAAAAAACCTACCACGGCACGCTCTAAAGAATCCGAAAATGAACAAACCGGGGTAGACGACACCGAAGATATCGAAGATTACGAAGGAATTGAGGCCAACGATACCAAAGAATCTGACGCTGTACCGAAAGAAGATGATGAGGATGTAGAGACCGGCGACGAATAATCAGAACTAGGCATAATAAGAATAAGAGAAGCGGTGTGTTCCCACACCGCTTCTCTTATTTAATAGCCAATGCACATGCCTCTGTTTCAACTTGAACGCAATCGATTTGTTTTGTACCATAGTTTAATAGTTGATATTAAGCTATCTTGAATATTAAATAATCTAATAATTATTATCAAGAGGGCATGCGTAAATGAAACTGGTTTTCCTTCATGGAGCTGGAAGTTCCAGCCTCGCCTACTACTACCAACTTCGGCATTTCAGAAACTCCAAAGCAATCGACCTTCCAGGACATTCTTCCGGCAAAGCCTGCAACGATATTGAAAGTTATCTCGAATGGGTTCGTGGCTTCATCACGGCCCGGCGTTACAAAGACGTTGTCCTGTGTGGCCATTCCATGGGCGGAGCGATATCTCTGCTCTACGCCCTCCGCTACCCGGAGGAATTGAAGGGGCTCATCCTTATCGGTACTGGTGCCCGCTTACGAGTCCATCAGGACTATCTAAATCTCTGCCGCCAACCAGGCCCTGATAATTCCAACTGGTTGGCCGGACACATGAAACACTTCAATAGCGTAGCTCCGGACATGCACCCAGTCTTGTCCCAGAGAGCCGAAGAAGTCGGACCTGAAGTTGAACTGAATGACTTATTGGCCTGCGACAGGTTCGACGTTATGGACCAGCTTGGAAAGATCAACCTTCCGACCCAAGTTCTATGCGGGAGCGACGATGTAATGACTCCAGTTAAGTACTCTGATTACCTAACCGAGCATATACAAAACGCCCGAAAGGCTGTCATCTCGGGCGGCACTCATTTCGTACAGATGGAGAAATTCAAGAAGGTCAACGAAGAAATCGAGAGTTTCATGGGCAGCCTTAAGTAGCGAGCCCTCTTATAGGTCGGCACCTTGCCCTTGTCCTGGTTTTACTCTCCGGCCGGGTTGTACCAACGGCTGTTGTAGAACATCAAAGGTGCGCTGGAATCGTTCCGGCGCATCTCTTTCACTTCCCCGACATAGATCGTGTGATCCCCATATACATGGGCTCCCTTCACTTCGCAACCGAAGAAAACCATCGAGTCGTCCAGGACTGGAGTTTTATCAGCGGCTTCGGAATAGTGATAGCTAACATCGCCGGTGCGGTCCTCTGGTTTCCTGGCGAAGTAGGCGCCCAAGTCCTGCTGTTCTTGTTTCAGTATGTTGACCCCAAAACGGCTGGTTTTTTCCAGATAGCCATGGGTGTGTGTGCCGTGGGCGACACAGACCATGACGGTCGGCGGATCGAGGCATATCGATGAGAATGCGTTAGCCGTCATGGAATGAGGCTCTCCATCGCCATCCAGGGTGGTTATTACCGTAACACCGGTTGCGAACTGTCCAAGAGCAGACCTAAATTCATCTTTATCTAGCAAGAAATATACCTACACAAAAAGTGATCCAGGTGTTATCGCCGATATTATATACGCTTGATTATCGACCTGCCAGTGTGGGGGTTTGCGGCGTTGCCAGGATTTATGGGTAGGGTCTAAAACAAGTTCCGATATCCCCGTCCGAATGATTAGTGTATAGTTTTCGGTCGAGCTTGACCACGGAGCCGCGAGGCACCAAATCAAAGAAAAGCTCGGGGTGGATTAATCCGGCTAATAACTCCAGGCCATCAATCGTCCTGGGACCAGGGCGGCTGAAGTATGAATGGTCTATCAGATAGACCTCCCCGTTCCTCACCGAAGACAAATCTCTCCATCCCGACTGCATCTCGAGCCACGGCGCTTCTCTCAGGTTTCTGGCCAGGTCCGACGAGCAAAGGTCTATAAATAGCTTGTCTGGGTCGTACTTTCTGACAACATCCCAATCTAGACGTTCGGCGCCGCAACCCGGGGCAAACATGTCCTGGTTCCCGCCAGCGAGACGCAACATATCAGGTATCCAATGCCCGCCAACAACGAGGGGGTTGATCCCTTCTAGGGAGAACACCCGGGGTCGCCACATCACCGATGCCAGCTTATCCTGGATAGCTTGAACGCGCTGGCGCATCCCGGCTACTACTAGATTAGCTTGGTCTTCAACCTCGCAGGCCCGGCCCACTTCCAGAATGGAGTCTAATATACCTTCAAAAGTCCTGGGCTGCAGTACCACGATATGAGGTTGGACATCCATCCCACCTACCACCCCAGTCACCTGCCCAGCATCGACTTCGCAGACATGGCAAAGGTCCTGGGTCAATATGACGTCGGGCGACTCTTTGAGCAACCATTCTTGGTCCAGCTCGTAGGGGTTCTCACCGTTGGAGAGCAGAGCAGTCATCGCAGCTTCCACCTCTTCGCTGGAAAGGACGGATGGATCGACCTTACTTCGGCTGACCACTGGTTTGCCTTGAGCTCCAATGGGAAAATCGCATAAATCAGAAACACCGGCGACCTGGTCGTCCAGACCTAAAGCGAATAGAATTTCTGTCCCGCTGGGAAGCAATGAGCAGATTTTCATGCCTTAATCGTCATCCTACAAGCGTTTAAAAGGTTTGCCGAAAGCATTTTAATCGCCACCACAAAATCCGAACAACAAGCGCCACAAATCAGAAGTTTCAAGTATGAAAGCTGATGTATTATAAACTCCGACAATCCCCAAGGGTAGGCACGGATGACTGGGCTAAACCAGGCGGTTACAAGCCGTCGCCAGCCGATCTTAAACCAGGCGGTCGCCCATCATGGCACAGGGTTCATGGGTCCAAGTGTGGAGCCAATGGGACCTCCTGAAGCTGAATTCTTTTAGCTTTGGTATAACTGGGTTCATATTGGCCATGGATACGGTGGTCCTACCCATAATCGTGTTGACGGTAGCACCAGAAGGTTTAAAGAACACCTACCTGGCTATCCTTGGAATCAGTGGCCTGATTATGGCGGCGCTGATCCAACCAACCATAGGTCGAATCAGCGACCGGACTCAGTTTCCTCTGGGGCGACGAGTCCCCTTCATCCTCTGGGGATCGGTTTTCGCCGCTGTCGGCTTGGTTGGCATCCGCCTAGCGCCCAATTTTGGCGTCCTATTCGGCGTTTGGTTGTTCATTCAGGCCAATGTAAATATCGCCTATGGCCCCGGGCTAGCGCTGATCCGAGACTGTGTACCACTGAACCGTATCGGTATGGCATCGTCCATGAAGATAATGTCAGATGCGGCCGGTGGGGCGGTGATGATTGCTATCACCGGCTCGTTGATTAGAAAGACCGGGTCTGACATCGACTGGGAATGGCTGTCCCTGGGAATCCTCGCCTTCTTGCTGATATTGGCAATCTCCATCACTTCCGTCCAGGTATCTCGGCGTGAGTTTTCTTCGCCACCCAAATCCCAAGGCCAAGAAATAGCGCCTTCTTTTCGGTCGGTGCTGAACCCGCAGTTGGGGCTGTTCCTGGGGTCGAGGTTGATGATGATTATGGCCATAGCTTCTTTCCAGACCTACGGCCTGTTCTTCCTCCGCGATTCCGTGGGCCTGGACAATCCGGCGGAGGCGTTGGGGCGCATGATATTGGTGATTGCAGGGGCACTGGCCATAGCAGTCTACGTCGCAGGCTGGGTGTCTGACCGGGTTGGCCGTAAGTCGGTGGTCATGGCCGGAGCTATTGGCGCTGCCATAAGTACCCTTTGGATGTTGACCGCCGATGATTCCGTCCAGCTGCTGGTCATTGCCAGTGTCATCGCTGCAAATGTGGGCGTATTGCTCAGCGCAAACTGGGCACTAGCCAACGAGCTAGCAGACGAGAGTCAGGCGGGACTGCATATCGGCATCGTGAATCTGGCGACTGTCTGTGGAGCCGCTGGCGCCAAGTTTTTGGGGCCAATCATAGACGCCTTGAACCACATTCCTGAGCACCCTGATGACTTTGGCTACCAAGTACTCATAACCGCGGACGCGGCGTTCTTCTTGGTAGGCGCTCTACTACTGATACCTCTGAAAACAACAGGCCGTGAGAATATCGCGAAGGACGCGGACCAACTACAAGGCCAGTGATCCTTGCGCTAGCTAGCGTGCTTTGGCGGCTTTGTCCACGAACTCAGTTGCCCCCTTTGCCACCCACCCGTTCCAAGAAGTCATCAAGAACTGAACCCCTTTTTGCGCATAGGCCTCCAAGTTCACGTCGTTGACCAAAGTCCCCGCCACCTTCCCTGCACCGGTTATCTTGACGATAGCTTCGTCTATGGCCTTCAATACATCCGGATGTCCGGCATTGCCGATATGGCCCATCGTCTGGGAGAGATCTGACGGCGCTACGAAAAATACGTCAATATCGGGTACCGTTAGAATCTCGTCCAGGTTGGATAGAGCTTCCACTTCTTCCAAAAGCACCACCACCATCGTTTGGTCGTTTGCCTGATGAAAATACTCTCCGACTCCAAAGGACTGCCGTCCTCCAAACATGCCCCGGTAACCCGATGGTGCATATTTCGTGGACTGTGCAGCTTGTTCGGCAGCTTCATGAGAATTCACGTGAGGCACAACGATGCCCATGGAACCCCTATCCAGCGTGCGAGTAATCAGGCCGGGATCGTTGGAGTTGACTCTGGTGATGGAAGCCATCTCCCAAAGATCACAGGCCCGAGTCATATCGCCCAATGAGTCCCAGTCCACCGAGCCGTGTTCCATTTCTATCCACGCGCCATCAAACCCCATAGGTCCTAGAAAATCGATGATGTCGCTGCTCTGGAGTCCCGAAATCACGGTTACGATCTCTCCGTTCTGTAGTTTCTGTTTGGTTTTGTTGACCCTTATTGATGCCACGGTGGCCCTCCTTAAATCGAGGATAGATCCCGCCGTCTCGCCATCGAAGAGACAGCGAGCCCAGCCATTTTGCCATTCAGCCTAGGAATATACAAATTCGTAGTCAACGTTTTGGGTTACAGGCCCGAATCTCTCGCCAACTACAGCATCTTGCCAT
>CAJWGH010000092.1 GCA_913031095.1 uncultured Chloroflexota bacterium
AACTCCTACTGCGGCACAAATTTCACTACTTACCCCGCCGTTGCCGACGTCTCCTTCAAACTCCGCTACTCCGGTGGTAGCAGCTGCAAGCAGTGCCAGATGGCCGCCTGCCGACTTCCCGGCCACCATGATTGCCGATGGGTCTATTCCCCACTCAGAGCTGTTGGCCCGCATCCAACGGATGGTTGAATTTACGTCCTGTATCTGGGCCGGCCATGGCGCTTCCGCCGCGACCCGGTATTCACCTGCAACGCAGACGTAGCCTTTCTCTGCCAAGGGCACGCCAAACCGGTCCTTGAGGCCGGCGCGGTTAGCGGTGAACCAACTGCCACCAGGCAAGAACAAAATGCCTGGAACAAGTCCGGTAAGGCACGCCGGGCGGAAAACATCTACCTTCAAATCTCGGTCTCTGACCCGCCCAACTACTCTGTCTTCGTCTACTTTGACTTCACTCATTGTCGGTTGCTGGGTGATCTCGGCGTTCAATCTCGGCCTGCAATAGCTGCACTGCTACCGTGGCGTAGGCGATAAACACATCCGACGAAAGGTCAAGCTCGGTGAACTCTTCGATCTGATCGAAGTCCGCAGAATTATCAGGTCCCCCGATCAATTTCAGGTCCAGTTCTGAAATCTCGCCATCCTCCAGCACAACTACACATCCCAATTCAGGTGGTGGCTGAAAACCGGAACCGGGAGGCAGCTCCAGTTCTATGGCCCGAAGCGTGTTCATGCCAAAGAACGGAGGGAACGGTCGGAGTTGAGATGCCAATTTCGACACACTCTCCCGGAGACTTTCAGCTGTCTGTCGAGAGTGCTCTTCCGGTGGTGTGTAGGAGGCCGAGCCTTCCTCATAGCATTCTTCGGGCGGATTCATTGCCCGATAATACTAACCCGCCAGAAGGCCTCACGACAATTGACACTGTGAAACAGCCGCTATTAACATTGGTTGGTCGAGCCCCCGTCTTTCGGGGATACCTCGGCCTTTTACCGAGGCGCATCCTGGCGGCTGGCCGGATGGTCTCCAGGTGGCACCGTAGCTCAGTGGTTAGAGCGGGCGCTTCATAAGCGCTAGGTCACTGGTTCGAACCCAGTCGGTGCCACCAATCTCTAGACGTGAATTTTGCCTCATTCCCTTCTCCATATCATCCACAGCGGTACCGGCATGCTTATCGCTAATAAGCAAATGATAAGCACCAAGTACCTCAATCTTCTTTCTCAAAATCTCAGGTAATAGCCGTTTCCCCGTACGCATCCGGGAAAAGAACGACTGGCTCACCCCCAACACAGTAGCCAATATCCGTAGCGACAATCCGTTGCTATCCATCCCGACCCTCCGATAATGAGAAGATTGATTATGCCAAAAGTTAGCCGTCACCCTATAATTAGATTAGCCGACCGATAAACTCGGTATCGGATTCTGTTTGTAGCCAGGCCATAGAACGACTGGAACCCATAACGACAGAGGAATCACGGCATACCACCGCGTTGGAGGATGGAAGGCAACATGATTAAACGGATGATGGCCTCTGCAATGTTAGATACGGCCACCTATGAAGAGGTCGAAGCGGACTCGTCTGCGACGGCACAAGCTATGGCGGTAGTCGTGTTGGTATCATTGGCAACAGGAATCGGCACATTCGGGACAGGTGGTGTGGTTGGACTCGTGGTCGGTATCCCAGTATCGATAGGTCTTTGGGCACTCTGGGCGTGGATCACTTATTTCGTAGGTACCACCATATTGAAGACCACTGAAACGAAGGCCAACTGGGGGCAACTAGCGCGGACTTTAGGGTTCGCACAATCCCCCGGTGTGCTTAAGGCCGTTGGATTTATTCCAGGCATCGGCCCTTTATTCTTCGCGATAGCATCGATCTGGCAGTTGGTGGCCATGGTGATAGCCATTAGACAGGCTCTCGACTTAACATCCACTTGGCGGGCGGTCGGAGTAGCAATAGTCGGCTTCATCCCTTACGCCTTGGTAACCTCCATAATCTACGCGTTGATTTAGTCAGTGAGGACAGCTGAGACAATCTACCGGGTGATAAAAAGGCCACCTCCATCATAAAAAGGTAACCCTTATAGCAGAATATGAGACTAAGAAATAAGGTCGCTCTGATCAGTGGCGGGGCAAGGGGCATGGGCGCTGTAGAGGCAACGATGTTCGCCGTAGAAGGGGCCCGTGTGGTATTTGGCGACATTTTGGACAAGATGGGGCAACAAGTTGAGGCAAACATAAGAAAATCGGGTGGGCGGGCCACATATGTCCACCTGGATGTGACACAAGAGGAAGACTGGCAAAACGCTGTTAACATTGCTATGGCCGAATACGGAAGATTAGACATTCTGGTAAACAATGCCGGTATCGTCCCTAAATATGGGAGGTCACTTGGCGTGGAAGGCATCACCGGAGATGAGTGGAAACAGGTAATGGATATCAATGCCAAAGGCGCGTTTTTAGGTACGAAGTATGCCATTCCAATGATGCGCGTCTCCGGAGGGGGCTCAATCGTTAACATCTCGTCTGGCGCAGGTATCGTGCCGAGTAAAGAAACTCCGGCGTCCTACGCGGCCAGCAAGGGCGCGACGCGCCTGTTTACCAAGTCAACCGCGATCCAGTATGCTCATGAAAAAATCCGATGTAATTCAGTTCATCCCGGGCTTGTTAGTACTCCCATGCTTCACGGAGCCGGAGCAGCAAACCCGGACCGAGTAAGCCGAGTGCCGTTGGGCAGAATAGGTACTCCAGAAGAGATCGCTTATGGCGTTCTTTATTTAGCTTCCGATGAATCTTCTTTCGTTACTGGCACGGAATTGATAATAGATGGCGGCCGAACAGCACAATAATAATCACCTGGACCTCCGATCCGTTCGCCTGATGCAAGACGATCAGTCGGCCTATTTCTAGTGGGTGTGGTGAACGCAGCAGTGCCGCAGCAGCGGTGCCGCAAAGGAGGGTGCAGGTGCCCATGGAAGAACAAACTGTTTCAACACTAGCGAAATCATGGGCACGAAAGTATTAGACCATCTAGGTGTACTGCGAAGAGTCGCTCTAATAGCACATGGGGGACACGCATTTATTCTGGTATTATTCGATCGCTCAGAGATGCCAGTAATATACGGGTAGGGATTGTTAATGGCGCTTGACTCCGCGACTGTCCGGTTTCTAAAACAGATGGCAGAAGGCGATGGCAAGCCTTTACACAAATGCACACCAGACGAGGCGCGGGCCTTCTTGTCCAAGTTGTCAGAACTTGCCGGACCTGCACCGGAGATGCGGCGTGCAGAGGAGCACAACTTAAAGGAACCGGATGGCCAAGCCAAACTCCGGGTCCTTATCCCACTCGATGATCCCGTCGGCGTTCTGGTTTACTACCATGGAGGCGGATGGGTTTTAGGTTCGATCGACGAATATGACACGGTCGCACGCAAACTCGCAGAGCGGACATCTTGCGCAGTCGTCTTAGTAGAGTATCGACTTGCGCCAGAGCACCGTTACCCAACCGCGGTCGATGACTCATACGCGGCACTGAAATGGGTCAGAGATCACGTGATAGATATCGCAGGGCGAGAGGTGCCACTAATCGTGGCCGGTGATAGCGCCGGCGGGAACCTTGCGGCTGTAATGGCGATACGTGCCCGCGATAGAAACGGACCGTCGATAGCCCTGCAGGTGCTCATATATCCCGCCACCGATGCAGATTTTAACCGACCTTCATATACCGACCCAGAAAATCAACTACTGCTAACCCGCGATGGAATGATCTGGTTCTGGGACCATTACCTACCAGATCCCTCTCGCCGCAGCGAGCCGGACGCCTCTCCATTCCGCACCGAAAACCTATCAGGACTTCCACCGGCCGTCATCCTTACGGCGGAGCACGATGTCCTACGGGACGAAGGTGAGGCCTACTCATCACGTTTGCAGGACGCCAATGTGCCCATTGATCTCCAAAGATACGTTGGCCAAATGCATGGATTCTTTACTCTCCTTATGCTTCATGGTAGCGAGCTAGGTTTCCAGCAAGTCGTTAAAGCGATTAAGGCATGCATTGTCAGAAAAGGGAAAGCTCAGCCAACAAGTAACGAGAGCTAGCTCTCTGGTGAGAACCATTAACTGATCGAAGAAGTGCCCGGAGGACCAAATGTCGGACTCAGAAAATTTTCCGGACTATGATGCCGTAGTGATTGGGGCTGGCTTTGCCGGTTTGGGTATGCTCCGTCGACTCCGGGAGGAACACGGTATGTCCGTCCAAGTCTACGAGACGGGCGCAGGAGTCGGCGGTACCTGGTATTGGAACCGCTACCCTGGTGCACGCTGCGACTCCGAGAGTTACATCTATTGCTTTTCGTTCTCGGAGGACCTGCTTCAAGATTGGAACTGGAGCGGAAAGTATCCAGAACAACCAGAAATACTTTCTTACCTAAACCACGTCGCAGACCGTTTCGATCTCCGCCGTAACATCCAGTTCAACACCCGGGTCAAGTCGGCAAGATTTCAAGAGGATACCGGCCATTGGGAGGTAGAGACAGACCAAGGAGATCTTGTCACATCTCAGTTCCTAATCACCGGTATCGGGTGCATCTCATCCGGCAATGTGCCTAGCATAAAGGGATTGGACGCCTTCCAGGGGGAGTGGTATCACACAGGTAGCTGGCCTCACGAAAAAGTGGAATTCGCCGGGAAGCGCGTGGCTGTCATTGGAACAGGTTCAAGCGGCGTACAGTCCATCCCGGTGATCGCCGAACAAGCGGAGCACCTGACCGTGTTTCAACGAACTCCCCAGTACACGATCCCTGCCCGCCACGGCACCATAGACCGCAAATATCTCGAAGAGGTAGTAAAACCGAACTACGAGGAGATATTAGAACAGGCTAGGTGGTCCACTGGCGGCTTTCCTATAAACCGTGATGAGCGCTCCGCCCTACAGGTCACCGCGGCAGAACGGCTGGAAGCATACGAAGCCGGTTGGGCTGAAGGTGGAATCAGGTTTCTAAGCGCATCCTTCAACGATATCAGCACCGACAGGCGGGCGAACGACACAATGGCCGAGTTTATCCGGAGGAAGATCCGGGAAATGGTTCGGGACCCCGAGACCTCCGAAAAGCTTATGCCTACGGATCATCCGTTTGGTTCAAAACGTCCTCTAATAGATACCGATTACTTCGAAACATACAACAATGAGAACGTCGAGCTAGTAGATATTCGCCACTCACCAATCAAAGAGA
>CAJWGH010000093.1 GCA_913031095.1 uncultured Chloroflexota bacterium
AAGATCAGCCCCAGACCTGCGAACCAGAACAGATGGATAGCGAAGACATGCTTTATCTGCTCTACACCAGCGGCACCACCGGCAAACCCAAGGGCATCGTCCACACCACCGCTGGCTATCTGTTGGGAACCTACGCCACATTCAAGTGGGTCTTCGACATCAAAGAGAACGACACTTACTGGTGTACCGCTGACATCGGGTGGGTCACCGGACACAGCTATATCGTCTACGGGCCGCTGGCAAACGGCGCTACCTCAGTCATGTATGAAGGTTCTCCCGACTATCCCGACCGTGACCGCTTCTGGGATGTGGTCGAGAAGTACGGTGTGACCATCCTCTACACCGCCCCCACTGCCATCCGCACATTCATGCGTTGGGGCGAAAGCTACCCGCAGAAGCACGACATGTCGTCGCTGCGCCTCCTAGGATCGGTTGGCGAACCCATCAACCCCGAAGCCTGGATCTGGTACCACGAGAACATCGGCGGTGGCCGGTGTCCGGTAGTGGACACTTGGTGGCAGACCGAGACCGGTAGCATTTTGATAGCGCCTCTGCCAGGTATAACCACGCTTAAACCTGGCTCGGCCACCCGCGCTTTCCCTGGCATAGAGGCTGAGATTCTCGACGAGGCCGGTAATCCCGTAGGCCCAGGAGGAGGAGGCTACCTGACCATCAAGAAACCTTGGCCTTCTATGCTTCGGACCGTGTATGGAGACGACGAGCGATTCATAGACCAGTACTGGTCCCGTTATAAGGACATCTATTTCACGGCGGATGGCGCAAAATTGGACGAAGACGGTGACTTCTGGCTGCTGGGCCGAGTGGACGACGTCATCAACGTCTCCGGCCATCGTATTGGCACCATGGAAGTGGAGAGCGCCCTGGTGGATAATTCCAAGGTCGCCGAGGCCGCCTGCATCGGTAAAGTCCACGAAGTCAAAGGCCAATCCATTGTCGCCTTCGTCACCCTGAAAGACACCGTTGGCATATCTAACGATGTCATAACCGAACTTAAGGCCCACGTGGCCGGCAAGATAGGTCCGATGGCCCGCCCCGACGACATCATATTCGCTGCCGAACTTCCCAAGACCCGGAGCGGTAAAATCATGCGCCGTCTGCTGCGAGATGTAGCGGAAGGCCGTGCCTTGGGAGACACCACCACCCTCGCGGACCCAGCAGTGGTAGACTCTCTTAAGGAACAATACGGCGACGACGAATAAAAACCGTTCCTCTCGGTAGAGCAAAACGGCCGCTACGAGATAGCATCAAGACATCTATTATGATCCCCGCGGAGGGCGGCACCAATGGCGAGCTACAAGAAACATGAAGCCCAGGACTGGGCTTGGGAGACTCTCAAGGGGCAGTGGACGACCCTTATAACCCCGTTCACCTCTGACAATCAGATCGACGTCGATGGCATGAAACGCAACGTGCGCCACGTACGCAGTCTCGGCACCACCGGCGCCGGTTGCACCTGGAACATGGGGGAATTCTGGTCGATGTCCTACGGTGAGCGCACCCAGGTCATGGATGCCGTCTCCGAAGCCGCCGGAGGCACTTGGCTTATAGGCACCCACGTAACCAGTACCAACGCCAACGAAATGGTTTCGCTAGCCCAGCACGCTGAGGCCACCGACTTTGACCTGTTGATCGTCGCCCCACCCTACATGGCTACCAAAACCGAAGATCAAGTCATCGAATACGTGCGCCTGCTGGCCGATAACACCAACCTGGCCATCATGTTCTACAACTCCCCTCAGTTCGGCATCATCATGAGCCCTTATGGTATGGGCCAGTTGTGCGCCATTCCCAACGTTGTCGGAGTCAAAGAGGCCAGCTTCAACCAGCAGATATCTATCGAAACTCACCTGTCTTTGGGTAAAAACCACGTCATCAGCACGCCCGATGAGTGGATATACTTCAAAGGACAGGAACTAGGCATCGAACAACAAGTCATGTTCGCCAACACATCCGACTGGCGGTTCGACGTACCCGGAGCCAATAATTACGTCCAATGGATCGACCGTGCCTGCAAGGGCGACTTGGACGAAACATTCTACGACACCAAGCTCCGGCGGCTCAAGGAGCTATCTGATACCTGGTGGACCAAGACCCAGACCAAATACAACGGCGCTCTGCCCGTTGCCATGGTCAAACACTGGGCCGAACTCATGGGCATGACTGGAGGTTCGGTCCGCCCACCCTTATTTGATCTATCACCCGTGGAGAAATCAGAATTGAGAGAAGAACTGGAACCCCTCAAGCCAAAGCCCGCGATTCCCGCCGCGCCTGCCCCCTCACGTGGAGCATGGTTGGACGGCAACAACAACTTCGCCTCGGGCATGTTGCTCATGGTCAGCGTACAGAACATGGACGAAGCTATGGAAGCGGAACAGGGTGGCGCTGACATCGTAGACGTGAAGAATCTGCAAGAAGCGTTGGTCGGCTCCGGCCATCCCAACATAGTCAAAGCCGTTAGGGGCATCATGCCGGTTGAGAAGCACGTCAGCGTCACCTTAGGCGTTGTCCCCAACCAACCAGGAACTGTGGCCATGGCCGTTTATGCGGCCGCCATGATGGACGCCACCTCAGTGAAGGTCGGCTTCCAAGAGGCTAACTACGACCAGGCGGTCGAAGTCTTGAAAGAATCCAGGATGGCCCTGGAGGGTTTCAACACCAAGCTGGTCGGCTCGGTATTCGCGGACAACGAGCTCTTCGACAACGGGCTCGACCCCATGTGCATGGTCCAGCTGGCCCAAGACGGGGAGTGCGACGGATTCCTGATTGACACCCTGACCAAGGACGGACGTAACCTTTTTGACTTCATGTCCGAAGACGTCTTGAAAGACATCGTGCTCAAGGGGAAAGAACTTGGCATGAGCACCGCATTATCCGGCCACCTAAAACTGGCTGACTTGGACGAACTTGCCCGCATCAATCCTGACATTGTCGGCGTCCGGGGCGCGGTTTGTGGCAACGGTGAGCGAGATCGAGCAGTGGCCTGGGAAGCCGTAGCTGAGTTCAAGCGCCAGGTTGACCTGCGAAAGAGTGGCGAGGTGGACGTTTACGACGGCGAGGTGATTCCGGTGAGCGGCTCCAATGGCTGGGTGGTCATCGACGGCCGAGGCAAAAGCTGCGCCGGAGTCATTGCCGCCCTAACCAGACAGGTGGACGCCGACAAGGAATCCTTCGTGGAAGCCATCCTGGCGGACGCACTAAACATATACGATGTGACACTGTGGGCCGAGAAAGCCAGCCACGAGGTCCTGACCAAGCGATCAGACCCTGACGGCACTACCCGGGTTTTGATTCGCCCGTAACCGACCGTGCCTGAAGTGAAGAGAAAGGAGCGTCATTTGGCGCTCCTTTCCTTCTTCCACCGGTAATATATGTCTAACGAGACATAAAAATTAAGAATCCGGCAGGTGAAACCGCTGCTAGCAACGCTTAGAGCATGAAGACTGGGTCGGAGTCTTTATTGATTCTGTCTTCGCTTTCCAAACCTTCTCTCTGGAACTTGGGTAAGGCGAGCATATTGCGGTGGCTCACCCCATCGTAGTACTTGAGAGTGCTGGCCAAGCGGCTCGCGATTTGAGCGTCCACGTCATCCTCAGAAGCCTCTGGGAAGGGAGTGTCTGAGGCTATGGTGAATCCCCACAAAGTTTGGAACGCCGGGATATGCACCTGGATGGCCGTGGTGTGGTCGAACAGAGTGCCCAGAGTGTTGAAGATGGTCGTGAAGCACTCGGTGTAGTTGAGCAGACCGGCTGGACCAGACTGGGTAACCAACACACCACCAGGATTCAGCCGGGCCTTGGCGATGGCATAGAACTCTTGTGTGTAAAGCAGGGCAGCCGTTCCGCCTTCAAGCGGGTCAACTAAATCCAAGATGATGACGTCGTAGTAGTCCGACGTGTTTTGTAGGTAGCTTCGGGCGTCTTGGTGAATCAAGCTGGTCCGAGGGTCGTCGAAACTGCCCTTATGATGATTGGGAAGGTATTCGCGGCAGAGGGCGACAACTTCAGGATCTAGATCAACCATGGTGACTCGTTTTACAGACTTATGACCCAGCACTTCACGGAGCGTTCCGCCTTCGCCGCCGCCGCCGATGAAGGCCTGCTTGGGCTCTGGATTACACAGCATAGCGGGGTGGACCAGGGTTTCGTGGTAGATGTGCTCGTCCCGTTCAGTAGACTGGGTTTTGCCGTCCAGAATCAGGCTGCGCCCGAATAATTCCGAGTCTAGGACTTCGACCTTTTGGTAGGCGGTCTGGCCAGAGTAATAAATCTGACGCACTTTGAGCATCACGGACAGTTCCGGGGATACCGCCTCGATAAACCAGTTGCCCGAAATGTCCATCATTAAGCGTGGAGCCGGTTACAGTCCCACTGCCTCCTGTACGGCCAATCCCCTTTCAATCTCTTTGATTTCTGGGTTGCGGCATTCCAGGGCTTCGATCAGTTTATGGGCCGCTTCCCTAGGCCGGAACGACGTTCCGCAGGAGAAGATATCTGCGGCCGCATAGCCATACTCAGGCCATGTGTGAATGGAGATATGCGATTCGGCGATCGCCAATATTCCGGTGACACCCTGGGGTGAGAAGTGGTGGAACGACTCGCCGACGATGGTGGCCCCTACGTCTTGGGCCGTCTCTATCATCGACTGGCGAATAAAAGAGAGGTCGTTAAGTAGTTCGGGGTTGCAGTCTTTGAGCTCCAACAAAAGATGAGAACCTAGTACTTCCAATCACCTGCCCTCCTGTATTTATAGGTTGGCTTGAGCGCAACAAGGAAACATTCTATATGCCTAATCATAGTGAGGCAATCCCCCCCTCGCAAAAGGCTCCGCCAGGCTTGGAATTACTGGTATTCTACAGATTTCAGGTTAATGAATCTTTTTAGTCTTGGCTCGTGTTAGCGTTTAATCTATCGGGACAGTTCTGAGACAACGTTAATCATGTTTTTGGACAAACCCAACGCAGAGGACATCCCAGCCTCCAATGGCGGTGGTCATTCTCTTAGGAAAGAATGACCAGATCTCACGCCTATATAGATTGGTCTCAGAGCAGATGGCTTACCGCATGTTTGTGCCATCAGAGGCAAAGAAACGTTAGGTATATTGCCCCATACAAGACGGTCGCCGATGGTCTTAGGCGTTATGCTCTTGGGACCGGCGGATACGCTCCCTGCCAGAAGATAGGTGAGACTTCTCTTGTTCCAATCATC
>CAJWGH010000094.1 GCA_913031095.1 uncultured Chloroflexota bacterium
TTCTTCCGCTACAAGTTCGTCGGCCAGTTCGGCCGAGGCCTCGTCGCCCACAGTTTCTGCGACATTGTCCGCTAGTTGCTCTTCAACATCGTCCGCTGGTTCTTCAACCTCTAAGTCTTCAGACTCTGCCTCAGCAGCGGCAATCTCATCGGATAGTTCTGCTGCAGCGGCGGCGGCCTCTTCCTGGGCCTTCCGGCGCTGGACCGGGTTGAGTTCTTTAATCCGGGCAGCCCTGCCTTGCAACCCACGCAGATAATAGAGCTTGGCACGCCGTACTGAGCCGTATCTGGTGACTTCTAGAGACTCTACCAAGGGTGAGTGTAACGGGAACACACGCTCGATCCCAATTCCCGCAGTTATACGCCGCACGGTGAAGCTGGCTGCTGGCCCCTTGCCGTTTTGCAACCGAATCACCACACCCTGGAAGACTTGAATCCTTTCTCTTTCACCTTCCCTTATGCGGAAATTTACCCGAACGGTATCCCCTGCACTGAACTTGGGAATCCTAGGGTTGGTGTCTTTCTTAAATAACTGGGCCGCGTCCATCCTATCTCACTAACTCGCAATCTCAATACCGGGCAGGTTACGGTGAACTAAGTCACAGGCCACCGCCAGTGTATCTCAAGGTATGGTGTAAAAATTACCGGGAGGTCCGTGTGCGGTTGCCCATCTAAATGGTGGGCGGTAGTGGACTCGAACCACTGACCTCTTGCGTGTCGAGCAAGTACTCTAACCAACTGAGCTAACCGCCCGCACGTTGGCAGTGTAACAAGGGCCCATTTAGCAGTCAAGGTGAGTCCTGTCTTTAGACTCAAAGCGTGCTAGCATGGTTCCGATTTGATTATTCGTACTAAACGACTCAAACTCCGACCCATCAAACTTTCTGACGCAACTGATCTACAGCGCCTGGCGGGAGACCGGGACGTGGCGTCTACTACTCTCAGTATCGAGCACCCATACAAAGACGGTATGGCTGAGAAGTGGATCAGGTCTTCCCAGAGAAAAATTGCTGCTGGGACTCTGGTCACCTTCGCCATAACTCTGCTCACAGACAGCTCATTCATAGGCGCGATCCTCCTTCATCCGGACGATGCCGGAAAACAAGGCGAGCTTAGCTACTGGATCGGCAAACCTCACTGGAATCAAGGCTACGCTACCGAAGCCGTGGAAGGCGTGCTGAACCACGCGTTCCGCACTCTGAAGTTTGACCGGATTTATGCCGCCCATTTCACTCGCAACCCGTCCTCAGGCCGCGTCATGCAGAAAGCAGGGATGCACTACGAAGGGTCACAGCTCGGCCCCACCGTCAAATGGGGAGTTGTGGAGAACCTAGAACTCTATGGCGTGACGTGGGAACAGTTTCAAATCCATGGTTCGGCAAGTCCTCCACAAACGGAGGGGAGATTTGGTTCCTAGAAAACCCGCCCTCCCCGAATCTGTCGAAGAACCACGATACCGTTATCGGTCTACCCTGTGTAGTAGGGCATCACCTCGTTGGTGAATAGCTCGATGGAACGCATGGCCTGTTCATGGCTCAAGTCGCCCCACTGGAATGCACCAACGAAGTAATTGGCTCCCGTGGCGACATACTCGTCCATGTACTTCCGGATGGTCTCAGGGGAACCCGCAACTGAACCGAAACCGGCCCCTCCTCCGTCGTCTGACACCCGACCGCGTAGGTTATCTCTGCGTTGTCGACGTTCTGACCGCTGTTCATCATCCATCGCAGCATCCAAGTCACGGCGCTCTTCCTGAGGTAGTTCTCGTGCTGGAATAGAAGCTGGCCTGGGGTTCATACCCTCTCCGGTGAACTGAGTCAAACCCCGCCTTTCAGCCTCAAGTCGGCGAGGCGTACCAAGGTTCCAGCGGTAATGCTCCCAGGCAGGCTCAGCCTGTGCCATGGCTTCTTCATCAGTATCCGCCAACAGCAGATGAACAACCAAGCCTATCTTGGGTTCGGTCCCCTGGGCGGTCAAAGCTCCAACACCATGGTACTTTTCCCATTCCCAGTGGTATCGGGTTACGTTGGCCTCGAAGCTATCCAGACCTCCGACAATGATGGTGTTCATGCCGTCCATCGCTGCGGTCTCCACATTTCGCATATACCAGAAAGGCGGCATAGGTTCTTGCATAGGCCGAAGCCTCATGGGGAGTTCGTCAAAGTTATAGAACTCCCCTCGGTGGGTCAATACGTCGTGACTCAGACCGTTCTGAACGGCAACCAAGGTCTCCCGGTATCGGGCGTAGTTGGCCTCCACATCCGAGTCTTGCCCCCAAAAGAAGGCTTCGAATACCCCGCCGCGGCCGACTCCTATTTCCAGTCGTCCACTACTCAGGTGGTCCAGCATGCAGTACTCTTCGATCAACTGGACAGGGTGGTGGAGGGGCAGAACGCATATGCCGGGCCCGAACCGGATATTCTCGGTCCGCTGTGAAACAGCCGCAAGAAACACGTTCTGAGACGGGGCCAGGCTGTGCACCGCCGGGGTGTGGTGTTCCGCCAAATGATAGGCGTAATAACCCGCCTTATCTAATACCTCGATCTGTTCCATACGCAGATTGTAGGTCTCTTGAAGCCCTAACCCGGGAACAGGTTCGATATGGTCAAAAACTCCAAATTGAAGGGCCATCTAACGGAATCTCCTGAGACTATCAATTTGTGCGCTCGATCAAACTCTAAGCCTTAGGCAGTTTACTATTTGAGTCAAGCATAAGTGTGTTGATCCAGGCCTACTTCATTAGTTCAAACACGTTAGGATTTCGGGCCGGATGACAGTGGTACAACCCTTGTCTGCCCCCAGCCACCAGTCAAGAAAACCACAGCCGCAAGCAGACCCAGGGACGACCCAATCAGGAATACGTCTTCGAAGGCGTTGATGAAGGCCACCCCTTCAAACTCGGGGCCGGCGCCGAGTTCCGCCAAATGGTGTTCGTTGCGCCAGCCAAAGATACCGCCGATGACCGCCACCGATAGGACCCTGCCACATGACTGGGCCAGGGACAGTGCCGCTCCGGCTGTGCCAAATCTTTCAGAAGGCACGCTGCCCATCATCACCGAGTATGTAGCCGCCTGGAACAATCCTAACCCGGTCCCAACGATTCCGATCCGAAGTCCCACGCTACCTAGGGCGGTGCCTGTGTCTGAGAATCCCAGGTAAAGCATCCCGGCAGACATGACTAGCAACCCACCCACCCCCACCGGCAGATAGCTGAACCGGTCGCAAAGCCACCCTCCGCCGGCCGAAGACACGGTGTTAAAAAAGGCTAGAGTCGCCAGCATCAGCCCCAGTGTAAGCGCACCTCCGCCCAGGCCGTCGGCAACATAAAAAGGGAAAATGAACCAGATTACGAAAACACCCAGATTAGCCAGGAACATACTCAAAGTGGAGACGATGAATCCCCTGATCCGTAGCAAATAACCAGGCAACACCGGCCAACTGGCGATATGTTCAGCACGCCAGAACGCACCTAGAAATATGGGAGCAAGGGGCAGCAAAATAAGGACGACAGGAGAGGTCCAGCCAACTGATCGCCCCAGTCTAAGGCCGATTATGAAGAACAACAACCCGCCTACCAGTAACCCTGCTCCCAAAACATCGAACGTAGGTCCGGTCAATCGTCCGTTCCTGTTCTCCTTCAGGAACCAGACCCCGATGACGATGGCAATCACCGCAAATGGTATGCGTCCCAGGAATATCCATTCCCAGCCCAGCCAGCCAACCAAAAGCCCCGCTCCTATCGTTCCTGCCAGCATCCCCAGAGCTTGGCTTCCCGCCGTGAAACCCATGCTTAACCCCCGCCGGTGGCTAGGGAACACCCCTGCAGCGATAGCCGGTGAGACCGCAAATAGACACCCTACACCCAGCGCCTGCAAGACACGAAACCCCACCACAGCCTCGAGGTTAGGCGAGAATGCGATACAGAACATCGATACTAAATAAGTTGTGGTACCAAAAAGGTAGACGGGTCTGAGTCCGAACCGGTCGGCAAAACTCCCCGCGCCCATGACCAACGACGCCTGGGTCGCGATGAACGCCACAATCACCCACTGGATGCTTTGCAGGTCGGCATCCAAGTCCTTGGTCATGGAAGGCAACGCTACATTCAACGAAGTGTCCATCGCAGCTAAGAACATTCCCAGCGTTGCGGCCGTCCCAATCAAGACTTTACCAGACCGGTTAAGGCATGGGTCAGTGGGTTCAGATAGAAGTTGTTCCGTGTCCAAGTTCATAGGTACCGAATTCTACCTCTTCCAGTTCGAGAGTTGATACGGCACGGAACGATTTTCGATTGCAATGCCTTTCAGCTTGTGTTAAAAATCCAATAAGATTTAGCCTGAAAATAACGTGCTAACGCATTAAAACTCGTCCTATATATCCGTACCTAAAAGGACAAACAGCGGGCCTTGTTCGCCCAGGAGGTTGCCAAGTGGTAGAAGATTCCGGAAGATTCGACGCCTTGCTTCAAGAGGACCGGACCTTTCCTCCTCCCGAGGCATTCACCGCGCAGGCCAATATCTCTGACCCGAATGTTTACGAAGAAGCCGCGAACGACCCCGAAGCATTCTGGGCCAAGTTCGCAGGTGAGCTGGACTGGTTCAAGAAATGGGATAAGGTTCTCGACTGGAACCCCCCTTACGCCAAGTGGTTTATCGGCGGCAAGCTTAATGTCGCCTACAACTGCATCGACCGCCACCTGAGCACCAGCCGCCGCAACAAGGCCGCTCTGGTTTGGGAAGGCGAGCCCGGGGACCGACGGATCTACACCTACTGGGACCTCTACCGAGAGGTCTGCCAATTCGCCAACGGACTGAAGGGCTTGGGCGTGAAAAAAGGTGACAGGGTCACCATATACCTTCCAATGGTTCCGGAGCTGCCTATTTCCATGCTGGCCTGCGCCCGCATCGGCGCCGCCCACAGCGTCGTCTTCGGAGGGTTCAGCGCCGAATCTCTGCGAGACCGCCTAAATGACTCCGAATCCAAGATAATGATTACAGCCGACGGCGGCTTCCGCCGAGGCGGCATCGTACCCCTGAAGCAGAACGCCGACGATTCCCTGTCACAAGCAGGAGGCGCTCCCAGCGTAGAAAAAGTGATCGTCCTCCGACGCACCGGCTCCGCTGACGACAAGATGGTAGACGGCCGTGACATCTGGTGGCACGACCTCATGAAAGATCAGCCCCAGACCTGCGAACCAGAACAGATGGATAGCGAAGACATGCTTTA
>CAJWGH010000095.1 GCA_913031095.1 uncultured Chloroflexota bacterium
CTAGAAGTTCATCCCTCGCCCGGCTCCACCTTCCACGGCTATGGTCTGACCTGTGATGGCTCCAGCCCGTTCTGAGACCAGGAATACTATCAGGTCGGCGACGTCTTGGGATTCCACCATTCGGCCAATCGGTATATCAGCGACGGCGAGGCGTTCCATCTCATCAACAGAGACATTGGCATGCTCCGCGCGGGCATTCAGGCTACGGGTCTGCCTCTCGGTTCGGGTTGTGCCTGGATGGATGCAGTTGACCAAAATTCCGTCTGACGCGAAAGCGTCAGAAAGGTTCTTTGCCAGGTTGGAGACAGACGAATTGGTGATGCCGTTGCTGTTTGCCAGCGTATTAGCTTGGCGGGCCGCCATGCCACCGATGTGGATGATTCTTCCGCCACCCCGTGCCTGCATGTGGGGAATTACCTCACGGGAGCAACGAACATATCCCATCACTTTAACGTTGATATGGTTGAGCCAGTCTTCGTCTTCCAAGTCCATGAATGCAGCGGCCCTGGAATTGACCGCGTTATTGACCAGAAAATCCACCCCGCCGAATTCTGCCACCGTGGTGGCTACAAGGTTCTTGATGTCATCTGGCTTTCCCGTATCCGCCTGTATAGCTAACACCTTTCGGCCGGTCATGGACCGGATTTCGCTAGCTGTGTTCTCAAGGTCTTCCATGCCCCTCGCACAGATAGACACATCTACACCCTCTTCAGCCAAGGCTAATGCCGTTGCCCGGCCAATCCCTTTGCTGCCACCGGTAACGATGGCGATTTTTCCCTCTAAAGACAAGTTCATGTGATTCAATCCCTCTAAGTACCCTCTTTTTTACTAGGCGGGGATACAGGTCTGGGTGAGCTTTTACTGGTTGGGCGCTCATTCAGTCCGGCTACAGTCGGAACGGCGCGATCGGACTCCATAAACCCCCAAGACAGGTCATCGTATTTTAGGGAGGAGACCTAACGGTCGCAAAGTCAGCTGAGGGCATCCGGCATGTAAGCACCCCGGATAGCCGATTGCCGATGATCAGGCCGGATTGTATTCCGAGGTGTGCTGAGGGTCAACGCGTGGAGTGTGGCGGGAGGTTCCCTTTGACACGTTGCCGCTTAAGAACTCAATCGATTTGTGAGAAGAATCGGAAGTGTAGCCGAAAAATAATCGGTCACTGGCCGCCATATTTCTGTAGAAACCCTCTTCATAATCTGGGAATAATTATCTAAAAGATGGAAAAATACTCTCAGAAAACAAGATTATGCCTGACTGAGGGAAAGTCCAAGTGTTGTTGATCGTACTAGTAGGGGTTGGTGGATTTGCTGGCGCTGTACTGCGCTATTTAATCTCAGATTGGGTGAATGGGATTTTCCATACTTTGTCGCTGCCATATGGGACGTTGACTGTTAATATCACGGGCTGTTTACTAATCGGGCTACTGGCAGGCCTCTCCGAACACCGTAATTTACTGGGACCGGAAACCCGGACTTTGTTATTGGTTGGCGTATTAGGTGGTTTTACGACTTTCTCTACATTTGGTAATGAGACAGTAGATTTGCTTAAGGATGGGAAATCCATCGCAGCATTTTCTAACGTTGCTCTTCACGTTTGTTTGGGCCTGGTTGCAGTCTGGGTCGGGTATTCCGCTGCGGAATTGTCCTAAAAAGACGCAGTGGATTTCCTAGATTAGATGGATCCATTGCTTCACTTAAGGCCTTGAGCGAAGTCGAGCCAGACCCTGGCGCAAGGTACCGGCAGTATGTGCTGTACGAATCCCTGTACACCTGGGAAAATCACTTTCGTACCATTGGGGAAAAGGTCTGACGCACTCCTGAAATCACCCAGGACTTCTTCTCGCAAGCTGGCAGCAGCTAGCATCAGCATGGGGGTCTGGACGTTCTTCAATGCGGGACCGATATCTCCTCCTGCATTGGCCTGGAACCCGGCCACCACATGGGCCGGGGTCTTCTTCATCTGTTCCGCGTACCAACGGATGTAGGCCGGGTCTACTATCTGAGGGTCCAATCTACGGCCGATTGAACTCTCGACCCACACGTTGATTCCTTCTCGTTCGATAAGGTCAGCGCTTTCTTTGTGGTGAGAGTCGAAGTTAGTCGGCGAGGTGCAGACGGCGAGTGACCTCAGTCGCTCTTGATTGCTTATAGAGAAGTTCATTGAAATTGAACCGCCCACGGTCTCGCCGATAAGGTGGAACTTGTCTAGCTCCATCTTGTCGACGAACTCTTTCAAGTCATTGGTGAAACTGTCTAGGGTCCAGGGATGTTCAGGGCCGGACACGTCTGAAAGGCCCATTCCTCGCATGTCGAATCGGATGACACGGTAGTGTCGGGCGATGATGGGTACCCAGCCGAACCACATCTTATGGCTCTTGGCCATGCCGTGGTGCATGACTACCGTCTCGGGTTCAGTCCAGGGGTCGGTGAAGTCGTCGATGCTGTAAAAAAGCTCTATCCCGTCGTCAAGACGAAGTTTCATATCGCTACTCCAGAAATTTTTAGACGATTAGGTTCTGCTCCGTAAAGGTGAACCGGGCCACTCTCAAGATGGTATGAGAGTTGATGTATCCACCCCATAAGATCAAGTGGATTAATATCCCCATTTTATTGACCTTGCTTTGAAGAAGCCACCAAAGTCACTCGCGAGAGCAAGATAAGACTATTGCCGGCGGGCTGATTAAGTTACGGCCATGACCTCTTCTGAGAATCGGGCCATGCGGTCTTCAGTCTGGTTGGGGTCGGCTGTGCGGAAGTCAAAGATCAGGTGAGTGACTCCCACGTCTGCGTAGGTCTGCACGTCTTGTCGCACCTCATCGGCTGAGCCGCTGAAACGGCGGCGGACGTCACCAGAAGAATTGGCATCATATAGAGGGGCTTTGACCGAGACTTGAATCTGAGAAGGGTCTCGTCCTGCTTTCTCTGCGTAGTCGTGGAGAAGGGCCAGGTTTTCTGCCAATTCCTCGGGTTCTAGCGGAGCGGCGGGAATGGCGCCGACCGGATGCCAGGCGTCGCCGATCTGAGCGGCACGCCTGATAGCGGGTTTGCTCTGCCCACCGATCCAGATGGGCGGGTAGGGTTTTTGCACTGGCTTGGGCAAAAACGTGATGTTGGAGAAGTTGACATATTTGCCTTCGAATGTCGGGTCGTCGTTGGTCCACAGTTCTATAAAAGCACGCAGATATTCGTTGGTCACCGCTCCACGCTCAGCAAAGGGCTCGGCGTTCAATAGTTCGAATTCTTCCTCCATCCAGCCGACGCCTGCGCCTAAGATCAGGCGTCCCTTGGACAGCATATCCAGGGTTGAGAGCATCTTGGCGGTGAGTATGGGGTTGCGGTAGGGAATAATCATCACGCTGGTGACAAGCTTGATCTGCTCTGTGATTCCGGCCAGGTAGGCCAGGGTGGTGATCTGTTCCAGCCGCTCGTCTGAGGCTGTTGAATGGGCTTGTTGGATGTCACCAGTGATGCTGTAGGGGTATTGGGACTCTACAACGCGAGGCTGGACCACATGATCGGGCATGACCATACAGAAGAAACCTAGCTTATCTCCTTGCCGGGCGATTATTGCCAGATTATCGGGTTGGGCGGCCGGTCCGCCGCTTGGTAGGTAGAAGCCGTACTTCATCGATATCTCCTAAGTTACGGCCATGACCTCTTCTGAGAATCGGGCCATGCGGTCTTCAGTCTGGTTGGGGTCGGCTGTGCGGAAGTCAAAGATCAGGTGAGTGACTCCCACGTCTGCGTAGGTCTGCACGTCTTGTCGCACCTCATCGGCTGAGCCGCTGAAACGGCGGCGGACGTCACCAGAAGAATTGGCATCATATAGAGGGGCTTTGACCGAGACTTGAATCTGAGAAGGGTCTCGTCCTGCTTTCTCTGCGTAGTCGTGGAGAAGGGCCAGGTTTTCTGCCAATTCCTCGGGTTCTAGCGGAGCGGCGGGAATGGCGCCGACCGGATGCCAGGCGTCGCCGATCTGAGCGGCACGCCTGATAGCGGGTTTGCTCTGCCCACCGATCCAGATGGGCGGGTAGGGTTTTTGCACTGGCTTGGGCAAAAACGTGATGTTGGAGAAGTTGACATATTTGCCTTCGAATGTCGGGTCGTCGTTGGTCCACAGTTCTATAAAAGCACGCAGATATTCGTTGGTCACCGCTCCACGCTCAGCAAAGGGCTCGGCGTTCAATAGTTCGAATTCTTCCTCCATCCAGCCGACGCCTGCGCCTAAGATCAGGCGTCCCTTGGACAGCATATCCAGGGTTGAGAGCATCTTGGCGGTGAGTATGGGGTTGCGGTAGGGAATAATCATCACGCTGGTGACAAGCTTGATCTGCTCTGTGATTCCGGCCAGGTAGGCCAGGGTGGTGATCTGTTCTGGCCATTCGCCGTCACCTGACTGACCGGCCTCCAGTATGTCGCCGGTTAAGCTGTATGGGTAGGTCGACTTGACCTGGTTGGGCTGCAGGACGTGATCGGGCATGACCATGCAGTAGAAACCTAGGCGGTCGCCCAGTTTTGCTATATCCGCCAGCGCGTCAGGCTCAACGCCGGCGCCGCTGTTGGGAAGATAGAAGCCATATTCCATGTTAAAGACTCCTGGAAAACGCCTACCGATTAAGAGGTGCTTCAGGCGGGAAACCGTGCCTGAAACGCCGGCCCGGATGGTTGGTTCCTCAGACTATATATCCACGTGGCTGGCGTGTCCAATGAAATATTTGACACTCGACAGGGTGGCAGATAGACTTTCGGTGCACTGGAACAGGAGGTAATTTCGTGACTACGCCCGCGTCATTTTTGACCGAAGAAATGCGGCAGCAGGCCATTGGCCAAAAGAGTGAGCCAAAGACCATCGACGTGGAGAAAGGCGCGATTATCAAGTTCGCCCAGGCCATCGAAGATGACAATCCTGTTTTCAACGACGAGAAGGTTGCCCGAGAGAGTCGATATGGCGGGCTCATAGCTCCACCAACTTTCCTTCGCTCTGTAGGCGTAGACCGCCCGGCTTACCCATACGATATGCCATTCAATCGGTTGCTGGACGGCGGCAGCGATTGGGAATATTTCTATCCTGTGCGGGCCGGAGACCGAATTACGGCAGTCTCAGAGATTGCCGATATTAATGAGCGCACCGGCCGAATGGGCCTCATGATTATCACCACTATTGTGGTGACCTACCGGAACCAGTTCGAACAGGTTGCCGCTACTCAGACCAGCA
>CAJWGH010000096.1 GCA_913031095.1 uncultured Chloroflexota bacterium
CAGTGCCGTAAAGCTGCAGCGCACCGTGGTCGCCCGAGGCGTTGGGGCGCTGAAAGATCCAGTTCTGCCAGGCGCTGAGACGTCCGAATATTTTGCTTTCCATTGTCTCCGGACCGCCGAAGCGGAGGCTGGCTTCCATGCCGGTAAGGGCGTCGGGGGAAAAGCTCGCTCGCTCTTCCAAGGCCAGTCGTATTTCGTCTTCCCAGTCTATATCGTCTGGTATGAAAGTGACCAACCCCAGATCGAGGGCTGCCTTGGAGTCCAAGTTAGTGCCGGATTTACCCCTCACTGCAGCCACCGCTTCGGGTTGCCCCAGGAACCGCCCTTCGATTCTTGTGATTCCGTTTACCATCGGCAAAGGGCCGAAATTCATACCTGTGAGCTGGACTATTGCAGAGGTATCTGGCGAGTCATCATAGTCTTCGAAAGTGCCGTCCAGCATGTAGCTCCGATCGGCGGCCAAAGCAAGCTCCAGGAGAGTGCCAGTGAAACAGCTTCCTGGATCAATCAGCGTTACAAGTGATCGCGAGCTAACGTCCAGGCGTTTAAGGGTACGTTTTAGGAAAAGGGTTATCTCCCGGATAAGCCAATCAGAGGAGTGTTCCAGCAGCAGGCTATCGTAGTCCGCCACCAAGGCACCATTGCCGCGGGTGCGGAACACCCATGTGCCTACCTCGCTTTCATTGAGCCTGAGGTGCAAGATGGCATCGTCTAGTTGCCTAGCCAACGCTAAAGGCCAGAATTTATCACCCAGGGCATGGACGTCCTCAAGTTTGGTTGGCGTCCTTTCAGACGGACCTTCAACTAGGATATGGGCGACTCCCAATTCCCGGTCTAAGTCTATTTTGACGTGTGGGTAGCTCGCTTTGTCGGCATCGTGCTCGCGCTCCAAGGGGGTGAGCTCGATACCTTGGTTCGACGCGGGCCGGTCTGACGTCTTAGCTATCTCCGTTGCAGTGTCGGATACCGCTTGATCGAAAGATGATCGAGGAGAGAGTTGATCAACCAATCGCCATTCAAGAGCCCGGCTGCCACGAATCCCTTCAGAGGTGGTGCAGAGGAAATCGGCGTGGTCGTGCCGTACCCCTCGTTTGTCTACCAGGCGTGTTAGCCCTCCGGTGCCTGGAAGTACGGCGAGCAACGGCAATTCCGGGAGGGAGACTGTGCTGGAGCCGTCGTCTATCAGCAGTATGTGGTCGCAGGCCAGAGCTAGTTCATACCCGCCGCCAGCGGCCTGGCCATTGATTGCGCAGATGTAGGTTTGACCTGAATTCTCAGAGGCGTCTTCCATGGAGTTCCGGGTCTCGTTGGTGAATTTGCAGAAGTTCACCTTGAATCCATGGTCAGACTGGCCCAGCATCTTGATGTTGGCTCAAGCGCAGAACACACGGTTTTTGGCTGATGTCACGATCACCGCACCTACTTCTGGATGCTCGAACCGCAACCGCTGGACAGCGTCGTAAAGCTCAATGTCTACTCCTAGATCGTAAGAGTTCAGCTTGAGTTCATATCCTGAGGTCAAAGGTTGGTCTTCTTGGACGTCCAGTTTCAGCCGGGCTACTCGCCCGTCGATGTCCAGCCACCAATGTTTGTATTTGGCGGGGCTGGTGGCGAAATCCACAAATACGTTTGTCGTGGTGTGCGTGTCAGCCAATTCGTTGGGTCCGTGCCGGAACGATTTGATTGTTCAATCTTATCAGACCAGGAAGGTAACAGACTTCTGCGACAGACAAATAGGCCGTCAATACACCGCACGGATAATTCCGAGGTAGGCGACTAACCATGAAGTACGGGTTCCAGATATCGAAAGTGACCGTGGATCAGCTCCGAGCCCAGGAGAACTCTGGTCCGCAATGGGGAAGCCCTTGGATCCGACGCTTTGGTATGTCCCGACCACACCGCCTTTCTTAACCATAGTTTTTGCATGAACTACCGATTGGTACCGATATCCTGTTCTCTATACGGAGTATCGAGAAGTAGCATAGGCGTGGTGTATGGACGGGCTAATAAGTAAAAGCCCACTAAGGTGCACATTTAAGCCTCCGTTGGATTCAGCGAGACTTGTAGGCTGGGTCCCGTTTTTCCCGATAAGCCGTCATAGCTTCATCGTGGTCAGGAGCGGCTATGGCGATGGACTGGCGGTGCAAGTATTCCTCGAAGAACTGGCCGTGAGGCAGGTCTTGGTAGGCTGAAAGCATAAGCTTGGTCTGCCGGGCGCCCTCGGAGCTGAGTGCAAGAAATCGATGAGTCACCGCTTCGACTTCTAGTTCGAATTCCGACGCTTTTACCACGTAGTCCACTAAGCCGATTCGCAAAGCCTCGACGCCGTTTATGTTCTCCCCTGAGATAGCCATGCGCTTGGCGCGCCCAAGCCCGATGTAGCGTGGCAAGCGGTAAGTGCTCAACCCTGGGATGAACCCCTCTTTAGCCGCCGGCAGGCCGAGCACCGCGCCTTCGGTTGCGATGCGTATGTCGCAGGCTAGCGGTAGCTGCAATCCGCCCCCAATGGCAAATCCTTGGATGGCGCAGATTATCAGCTTGTCTGACCTCTCAAGCAGCCGCAGCGCCTGGTCCCACTGATAGAAATAGTCCTGGGGCGTTTCTTCTGCGGACAGCTCTTTGAGATCGATACCGGTGCAGAAGGCCCGCCCGTTGCCTCGGATGAGCACGGCTCTGGCGTGGGCGTCGTCGTGGATGGCCTGGGCGGCTTGGTAGAGGTCCAGCGTTCCTTGGTAATTGATAGCGTTCAGGACCTCTGGCCGGTCTAGGGTAAGGCGGATCAGATCTCCGTCTGTCTCGTACTTCATCGTCTCCAGTTCCATGGCTCGCCTCCCAGCGATTGGGATATTCTTATATATGCCGGTTGTCGATGACTCGGACGGCCTTTCCTTCACTACGGGCTATCTCTCCCCGTCTGAGTATGGTTACATTGCATCCTATGCCTAGCGCGCTTCGAAGGCTGGTCTCCAATATTCCTTTGATCGCAATATGTTGACTCGGGGATTCTGTCGACTCAACTCGGATCTCCAGGTTATCCATAAGGTCAGCGCCCCTTCCCACCACCAACTGGTAATGGGGCTCCACCTGATTCATGCCGAGAAGGACGGTTTCGACCTGAGACGGAAACACGTTCACGCCCCGTATGATCAACATATCGTCGTTGCGCCCCAGCACCTTCTCCATCCTGACGGTGGTCCGGCCGCAGGGGCATTCCCCCGGAATGAGCCGGGCCAAGTCGTGGGTACGGTACCGTATCAGAGGGAGGGCTTCCTTGGTGATGCAGGTAAAGACCAGTTCTCCCTGATGGCCCAGCGGCAATGACTCAAGGGTGTCTGAGTCTACGATCTCGGGGATGAAGTGGTCCTCGGCGATGTGCATCCCCGTTTTATGCGTGCACTCCATCGCTACTGCCGGTCCGATGATCTCGGACAATCCGTAGATGTCCAAAGCTGTGATTCCCAGTCGGGCTTCGATCTCTGTCCGCATATGCTCCGACCATGGTTCGGCGCCGAATATGCCTATCCTAAGCGGTCCGGATCGGACGTCATATCCAGCCTCGGCAGCCCTTTCAGCCAATACCAGGGCGTAAGACGGAGTGGCGCAGAGCACCGTCGAGCCGAAGTCCTGTAGCAGCATGACCTGTCGGGCGGTGTTGCCAGAGGAGGTCGGCACCACTGCCGCCCCCAGCTTTTCGACTCCGTAGTGAAGGCCTAAACCTCCAGTGAACAGTCCGTATCCGTAGGAATTCTGGACTATGTCTTCTCCTGTTACGCCGCCAAGACAAAGTGCCCGTGCCGCGAGACCTGCCCACATCTCGATATCGTTCGCCGTGTATCCCACCACCGTGGGCTTGCCGGTCGTACCACTGGAGGCGTGGATGCGCACCACTTCAGACATGGACTTCGCGAACAGGTCGAAAGGGTAGTTATCGCGGAGGTCTTGTTTGTTAGTAAACGGCAGGCCGGACAGGTCTCCAATTGATTGGACGCTCTCTGGGACAATCCCGGCTAGCTGGTCACTATAGAATGTTACCTTCTCTTTGACGTTGGCCAGGCAGGATTGTAGCCGCTCCACCTGAAGTTGCTCCATCCCGTCCCGTGAAATAGTCTCGACTGCTTCCCAGGGTGGTGAATACACTGCGCCTCCGGGGTCCAAAACAGGTTGGTGCAGTATATCTTTGATTGACCAGTCACGCACGGGCGCATACAATTGGCCCACTTATTTTGAGGTGGCTCCACATGCCCGTTTCGGTGAAAAATTCCGAGGTTCTTTTTGCAGCCCTGAAATCTGCTGAGATAACCCTGTTATCAGCCTTGCCGGAGACTTGGTTGGTTCACGTGATGCAGATGGCCGAAGACGACCCGGATATGACATTGATTAGACTCAACAAAGAAGAAGAGGGCGTCGGAATCTCCACGGGCGCGCACTTTGCTGGCCGGAAATCGGCCATGCTAATGCAAAACCATGGCTTGTTAACCTCCGTGAACGGCATCGTTTCTGTGGCCCAACTGTACCGCATACCCCTACTGATGGTAATTAGCTACCGAGGGGAGATGGGAGAACGGGACCCGTGGCAAACTGAAGGTGGGCGCATCACTGAACCGCTGCTCCAGTCCTTGGGCATCATCTACCGGAAGCTATCTGATCCGACTACTGTGGCCTACGAGGTGAGGCAAGCCCAGACCCTAGCCGAAAGCTCACTGCGTCCTGTAGCCTTACTGCTAACTCGGGATCTGATGTGGGAGGAATGATGCTGCGTGAAGATGCTTTGGCGTCCGTCTATCCCCGTTTGAAAAGCCAAGTGGTTGTAACCATAATGGGTGCAGTGGCAGTGGAACTGTACAACCTAGGGCATCAACCCAATTTCTTTTATCTAGAGCACGGTATGGGCCTGGCTTCTTCTATGGGCCTGGGTCTGGCGGTGTCATTGCCCAAGGAAAAGGTTACTGTCCTAGATGGGGATGGTTCGGTCCTGATGAACTTGGGTTCACTCAGTACCCTCGCACGTTACCGTCCGCCGAACCTGACCCATTGGATATTTGATAACGAAAGCCTATTGTCAGTCGGAGGGTTCCCTACGGCAACTGGAACAGGCACTGACCTGGCGGGCATTGCTGAAAAGGCTGGAGCGGAGCATGTGGCGCTGGCCGATACCGTTGAAGCTGCAGAGCAGGCTTTTGCAGAGGCCTCGGAGCGCGATG
>CAJWGH010000097.1 GCA_913031095.1 uncultured Chloroflexota bacterium
TCTCGACCGTCGAGACACGCTCGGTCCCTTCCGTCGCAGTATCAGCGGTCCGCGCCCCTTGTTCCAGAATGGTGTCTACAGCCCGCTCGATGGCAGCGCCTTCTTCTGTCAGACCAAGGGAGTAACGCACCATCAACGCCACGCTCAATATCGAGCCAGTTGGGTTGGCTATTCCTTTGCCTGCGATGTCTGGCGCCGTACCATGGATCGGCTCGTAGAGACCGCCAGAGCGCTGCCCGGCGACCGGTACACCGGCTAAACTAGCTGATGGTAACAACCCCATGGATGCCGCCAGCACCGAAGCCTCGTCACTGAGGATGTCGCCAAAGGTATTCTCCGCCACGATCACATCGTAGGTCGCCGGTCCTTGTATGAGCTGCATCGCACAGGCGTCCACCAGCACGTGCTCGAGTTCGACGTCGGGATACTCTTCTCCCAATCTGGTGGCCACTGTCCGCCACAACCGAGAACACTCTAGGACATTGGCTTTGTCCACCGAAGTCAACTTCTTGCGCCGTCCCCGTGCCAATTCAAAGCCCACACGCACCACGCGTTCGATCTCACCTTCCGTGTACCGCATAGTATCCTCACCCACTATTCCGTTGGGTGTCTCACGACGTCCTCTGGGTTCTGCGTAATAAAGGCCGCCGGTCAACTCGCGGACCACCACAAGGTCTACACCTTCGATGATGTGAGGTTTCAGTACGCTGGACTCGGCCAACTGCGGATAGACCTTTACCGGCCTGATGTTGGCAAATACACCCATGTGAGCCCGCATGTCCAACAGTCCCATCTCAGGCCTGACTTTGGCGTCGGGATTGTCCCACTTCGGTCCGCCCACAGCTCCAAAAAGCACCGCGTCGTTTGAGTCCAAAAGGCCTCTGGTTTCGTCAGTCAGAGGGATCCCATGCTTGTCTATGGATATTCCGCCGATGTCGCCGTAGCTAAGATTGAAATTGTGCCCGAACGCCCGGCCTACGGCCTCCAGAGCGCGCACACCCTGGTCGGTAACCTCAGGGCCTATTCCGTCGCCACCCAATACGGCGATATCGAACTCCACTTGGTGCCTCCCGATTATCTAAAACCGAATGCGCTTAATGACTATCGCCAGACGAAAACCAACCAGGCGAGAATCCCGCCACAGTATAACCATAAACATGAGGGCCTTCAAACGATTCGTGGCCAGCCTGGCAATAGACACAATTTTGATCTATCATCCCAGAGATTTAAACGACGATGGTTGATTGATGGGTTCCAGGCATGGATTTAAACCAGTTATTGAAAAGTCTTCAGGGTGTCGTCGGCGAGGAAAACGTGGTGTACCACTCCGATGACCTTCTGGTATTCGAATATGACGGCTCTGTGGACCGAGGCCTGCCGGAAGCCGTAGTCTTCCCCAGCAGCACCGATGAGGTTAGCCGCGTGGTAAGACTGGCCCGCGGAGCTGGAGTCCCAGTCGTTGGCCGCGGCACCGGGACCGGGCTAAGCGGCGGCGCCATCGCCCCCCCCGGCGGCATCCAGATCGCTTTTCCACGCATGAATCACATCCTAGAAGTGGACACGGACAACCGTATGGCAGTGGTAGAGCCAGGAGTTATCAACCTACACCTGGACACCCGGGTCAGGAAAGACGGCCTGCGCTACGCCCCCGATCCATCCAGCCAGAAAGCATGCAGCCTAGGAGGCAACATAGCTGAGAATTCAGGCGGCCCCCACTGCCTGGCCTACGGCACCACCACCAACCATGTACTGGGCATGGAGGTTGTGCTCGAAGACGGAACCATCGTCAACCTCGGCAGTCTTGCCAGAGAGACGGTTGGCTACGATCTCCGGGGTGTATTCACCGGCTCCGAAGGCACTTTCGGAATCGCAACAAAAATCGCTGTCCGGCTGCTACCGGTCCCTGAAGCCGTGCGCACATTCCTGGGCATCTTCCCGGACGTGGAATCTGCCTGCACAGCCGTGTCTGCGGTCATTGAGCACGGCATCGTTCCCGCGGCCCTCGAGATGATCGACGCCCTCACGATCCAGGCGGTACAGAAGGTCGGCGACGCTGGCTATCCCGACGACGCCGGGGCCGTGCTACTCATCGAACTGGAAGGTCTACACGACGAGGTGGACGAGATCAGCGAAGAGGTCGAAGCCGCTCTCTGGGATACCGGAGCAACCCAAGTACGCACGGCAGAAGAAGCCAAAGAACGGGAGCAGCTATGGGTTGGTCGAAACGGAGCTCTCGGCGCACTGGGGAGCATCGCCCCCAATTACTTCTTGGTTGACGGCGTAGTGCCCAGGACCCAGTTAGCCAGTGTATTGGGTGGAGTGGCCGAGGTCAGCAAAAAGTACGACATTCCCATAGCCAACGTCTTCCATGCTGGGGACGGCAACCTCCACCCTTGTCTGCTATTTGACGAACGCCAGACAGGTGCACTTGAGAAAATAATGGAAGCAGGGACAGAGGTGCTCCAGCTGTGCGTAGATGCCGGTGGCACTCTTACGGGCGAACACGGCGTGGGCCTGGAGAAGAAGGAACAGATGCCACTGGTTTATTCGGAGGATGACATGTCTGCCATGCTGTTGGTGCGCGAAGCATTCGCCCCTGCCAACAGCATGAACCCAGGCAAGATATTCCCCGATGGGACTAAGCCAATACCCCGTGCCCACCCAGCCGCCCCTGGAATGACCATTTAACAAATTGCCTGTGTCAGTGGGCTGTGGGTCATAGTTTGGCGACTGCGTTGTTTAATCAGACTTGGAGTTTAAGTTGGAATTTTCTTTAGTTGACCAGCTTTCACGGCTTTTGGGGAGTAGTGCCGTCTCAACCGGCAACAGGTATGAGATTGACGGGCTGACTCCGGAGGCCGTAGTACGTCCAGTAGATCGGCTCCAACTCTCTGAGGTTCTACGGTGGGCTTCGTCCGAACAGGTCAGCATCCTGACTAGGGGCGGCGGTACTCGCTCCAGTCTGGGCAACGTCCCGCGCACGGCCGACGTGGTGTTGGACATGAGGGCATTTAATCAACTGGTGGACTATCAACCTGCTGACATGACTGCCACAGTGGAAGCTGGTTTGACCTTATCCTCGATGCAACAGCACCTGGCTCGCGGCGGAGAATTCGTCCCTCTAGAATCAGCCCAGGCCGAGAGGTCCACCGTGGGTGGGATTCTATCCGTTGGAGCGGGTGGTCCCTTATCCCACACCTATGGCCTGCCCCGGGAGTGGCTCATCGGAATCGGCGTGATGACCACCCAGGGCATATCCACCAAAGCCGGCGGTAAGGTAGTCAAGAATGTGACCGGCTATGACTTAAACAAGTTATACACAGGTTCTTTCGGGACCCTTGGGGTAATTCTAGAAGCCTCATTCAAACTTTTGCCACGCGACCCTCGGGCTGGAGCCCTGATGGCATCGTTTCCAACAGTGGCGGCGTCTATAGCCGCCGGGCGAAAACTCCTAGACACATCTGCCGCTCCGCTGGGTTTGCACTGTGCCTCCTCTGGGGTTGCCCGCTGGGTACAAGATTCTATCCCAGCTGCTTCCCAAGATCTCGGGCTCGGCGACGAAGAAACTGCTTTGTGTCTCTCTTACTTCTCTGGCCGAGCTAAAGCCACCAAACGACGGATGGACGAAGCCACTGCACTCCTTATATCAGAAGGGGCAAATGCGGTGCAGCGCATCGAAGACGACGACGCCAGAGGGATGCTACGTTGGATCACCGATGTCCCCACAGATATCAACCTCGGCTCCAACTTGGTAATAAAGGTCTCGGTCCGATCAAAATCGGCAGCACCGGTCTCCGCCGAGTGCGCCGATATCACTGTCCTTGGTCAGGGTCCGGGCCAGTTGGCCGATCCAGGATTTGGCTCGATCAGGCTGTTTTGGCCTGAGTCCAAAGATGGCTCTACCTGCGCCTCTGGAGAGGATCAGGCTGTTTTGGACGGAATACAAAAGGTCAGGCGTATAGCCCACCAGTACCAAGGCTCGGCCGTGGTGGAGCATTGTCCTCTTGGTGTGAAACGTCAGATCGACGTCTGGGGTGACTCACCCGACAGCTTAAAAGTTATGCAGGCTTTAAAGAAACGCTTCGACCCTGACGATATCCTGAACCCCGGTCGGTTCCTGGGAGGTATCTAAATGGCCCAGCCAACGATCAAGAACAACGGCGGTTTCACAGGCCCTGACATCCCAGTTGAGTCCGATCTTTACCGCTGCGTCCACTGCGGTCTATGCCTGAGTTCCTGCCCCACTTACGTGGAAACAGGATTGGAGATGGAGTCGCCCAGAGGCCGCTTGTCGCTGATGAAAGCGGTGAACGAAGGGCGGGTGGCCATCACTCCGCGTATAGTCTCCCACTGGGAGATGTGCCTCCAATGCCGGGCCTGCGAAGCTGTTTGCCCCTCGGGTGTGCCCTACGGCCGAATCATGGAACGCACCCGATCCCAGGTCCGCTCCGCCGGACTGCAGGGCCCCGAACTGCGAAGACTCGGGCACTTCCTACTAAACTCCGCCCTGCCCAGCCCCAAGAAACTCAAGATGGGTGCGTACTTCATCCGTGTGTACCAACAGCTCGGCATCCAGAAACTGGTGCGACTGTCCCATCTCCTGTACCTGGTCCCTGGTGGCATCGCCAGACTGGAAGCCCAGTTGCCGCCTTTGAGCCGGAGGTTCTTCGGTCCCTCCAATGACACTCACTTCTCCCAGAGCGAAAAGAAGATGACCGTAGCATTGCTATCCGGTTGCGTCATGCCCTTGATGCAAGGCCCCACCATGGAAGCCACCGTGCGGGTCCTGACCCGCAACGGCTGCGATGTTGTGGTGCCGAATGGCCAGGGCTGCTGTGGAGCATTGAACACCCACGCCGGCGACCTCGAGAATAGCCGTGATATGGCTAGGTCAAACATCGATTCGCTGATGACCGCAGGGGTAGAGCGGATTATTACCTCGTCTGCCGGGTGTGGTTCCAGCATGAAAGAGTATGCTGAGCTATTGAAGGACGACCCGGAGTACAGAGAAAAAGCCGTCCGCTTCAGCCATATAACCCAAGATGTTACGGAGTTTCTGGTTAGCTTGCCGTTTCGCGCCCCTACTTCCACCATCAGTCGCCGGGTCACCTACCAAGACCCATGCCATCTGGCGCACGCCCAGCG
>CAJWGH010000098.1 GCA_913031095.1 uncultured Chloroflexota bacterium
AGGCCTTGCAGCTGGTAACAATATCGAACTCCTCCAAGAACAGGTGGATGAGTTCAAGCCCAAGCATGTTTGTTGTATAAACCCTCCAGCGGGCGCGTTCCCGGGCATGGAATTCACTCCAATGGAAGACATGGCGTGCCTGGATAACGTAGACCAGATTATGGTCGCGCTCATGGGCAGCGTGGGATTGGTGCCGACCCTAAATGCCCTCAAGGCTGGGAAGTCCATCGCCCTATCCAACAAAGAACCCATTGTAATGGCCGGCGGGTTGATAAAGGAGTACGCCTGGCGCTACGGTGGTGAGGTGCTACCGGTGGATAGTGAGCCCAGCGCTATATGGCAATGCCTGCGGGGCGAAGACAACGAAATTCTGAGGCTTCTGATCACCGCTTCCGGTGGCCCGTTCCGCACTACACCCATCGAAGAGATGGAAGGAGTCACGCCTGAACGAGCCCTCAAACACCCAACTTGGAAGATGGGCAAGAAGATAACGATAGACTCTGCTACGCTTATGAATAAGGCTTTTGAAGTTATCGAGACTCATTGGCTGTTCGACGTGCCCTGGGAAAGGATTGAAGTGGTAGTCCACCCGCAAAGCACCATACATTCTATGGTCGAGTTCGAAGACGGTTCAGTGAAGGCCCAGATGGGCCCTCCGGACATGCGCCTGCCTATCCAGTACGCATTGTTTTACCCGAAACGATTCGCAAACTCGATGATTCCTAGGTTGGATACCACTCAGTCTCACTCGTTGACATTCGATCCGCTGGACCCAGCGCGTTACCCATGCTTCAACCTGGCTATTTCCGCCGGCAAGCAGGGCGGCACGTATCCGGCGGTATTAAGCGCGGCTGACGAAGTGGCGGTCCAGGCTTTCTTGGATTCCAAGATCGGGTTTACAGATATACCTAAGGTCATAGACCGGGTGCTCAATGAACATGAGTCACTACCTGGTGATAAGGCTGAAGACTTTCTGGAAGCGGACCGTTGGGCCACTGGCCGTACGATGGAGATCACCAGAAGATAGAACTTCTCTAGTTTCTGAAACGTAGCATCTACTGACATTAGCGCCGGTATATCTGATAATTAACTAAAAATGGAAACTGTCCTCATAGCCGTTGGGTCTTTAGTGCCACTCCTCTTGATATTGGTGGTCATCCACGAGTTTGGCCACTATGCCACTGCCCGGGCAATGGGTGTCAAAGTGCTGGAATTCGGCGTTGGATTCCCTCCGCGTGCCTTTGGCGTATATACCGGGAATACGCCTGTATTGATTAGTAGCGCTACCCGGTACGTCGGCTTGCTTGGCCCGGAAGACTTGGGACGAGGCAGACAGGTGAAAGTCAGCTCTACGGAGGACGACCAGGGCAATCTGGTCGCCAAAGTCATCGAGGTCAGCCGGAAGTTGGCTAAGGGAGAAGAACCGGAAGAAAAACGGCCAGGCGAAGAGGACCTCCTGAAGCACGAGGGCAAAATCCGCTCGGTAGGCGACGACTCCATGATCCTGGCCGATATGCTTTATTCGGTCAACTGGGCGCCTATCGGCGGGTTCGTGCGCCTAGCTGGTGAGGCTAACCCTAACGTGCCCCGTAGTCTGGCAGGCAAGGGCGCCGGAACTCGGCTTTTAGTATTGGTCGCTGGACCATTGATGAATGCCGTTCTTCCCCTGGTCATCTTCACTGTTTTGTTGATGATTCCTCAAGAAGTTCCAGTGGGGCGTCTGGTAATCCAGGAAGTCGGCGAGGAGACGGCGGCCTCAGAGGCACAGGTTCAGAAAGGAGACACCGTACTTAAGGCCAATGACCGGGACATCGAGAACCGGTTGGACTTCACCCGCGAGATCAACTTGAACGGTGGCTCAAGTATGGCCTTGCTCGTGGAGCGGGATGGTCGAGAAATGTTGCTTCATCTCAGACCTCGGTTCGATACCGTATCCGCGCGCTGGTTGGTGGGCGTGTTCCCACGGCTGGACGATGTTGAGATGGTGAAACGGTCCGATCAGATCTGGGAAGCTATACCCAACAGTTTCGTAAACACCTGGGAAATGCTGGTTCTGATGAAACAATCTTTAGGGGGGGCTTTTGGTGAGGGTTCTTCCCCTGAGTTGTCTGGCCCTATCGGCATGGCCCAGGTTACAGGTGAGATCACTCGCGACGGCGGCTGGGTCGGCTGGTTGGGCGTAGGGATACTGCTCAGCATCAACCTCGCAATCCTGAACATACTACCCATTCCCATGCTGGATGGAGGCCGGATATTTTTTGTGGTATTGGAGTTTGCGCGCCGTGGTAAGAAGATACCAGCGCACCGGGAAGGCATGGTCCACCTGGTCGGATTCGCGGTGCTTATCGGCGGCATAGCCTTGGTGAGCGTGAACGATATCAGTCGGTTGATTGATGGGCGAAACTTTCTGGGGTGACAAATCCTAACTGCGCCTATCAGACCCCTTTCACTCTGGCACCTTTTTCCCCATTCGTGTACCATTAGCCTGCTTTCGCCTTGGATGGCGAGATATGCCTAATTAGGCGTGACATTCCAGGGATACGACCTCTCTGATCTGATCACTCAGTTTGATTGTTGAGGAAGAGCCGAATGAGTAATCGCAGAGCAACTAAGCCGGTCTATGTGGGCGGCGTTAAGATAGGCGGTGGAGCAGAAGTCACGGTCCAATCCATGACCAAGACTGACACGCGGGACGTGAAGGCCACGGTCGAACAAATACACGAGCTGGAAGAGGCTGGTTGTGAGCTGATCCGGTGTGCAGTGCCCGATGCCGACGCGGCCGAGGCCATAGCTGAGATCAAGAAACAGATCCACATCCCCCTCATTGCCGATATCCACTTCCATTACCAACTGGCTTTAAAGTGCCTAGAAGGCGGAGTCGACTGTCTTCGGCTGAACCCTGGTAACCTGCGCAATGAAGACCAGGTGAGGGAAGTGGTGCGTGGCGCTAAAGAGCGCGATGTGCCCATCCGCATCGGTGTGAACTTCGGCAGTCTGCCCCCTGTAGGCGGCATCGGCCGTACCAGGGGATTCTCGCGGCATATGGACCTGGTCAATAGTCTACCCAAGGCCGGAGAAGCCCAGGAAGGTGAATACAGCGTAGTCGACCACATGGTGGCTACGGCGTTGTGGGAGATCAGCTTGCTGGAAGAGCAAGATTTCGACCAGATTAAGATTTCCATGAAGGCCTTTGATGTACCGACCACGATAGAGGCCTACACACGGTTGGCAAAGATGATGCCCTATCCGTTGCATCTGGGCATCACTGAAGCCGGTACCCCGATGGCAGGTTCCATACGCACGTCCGTGGGCCTGGGTGTGCTGCTCTATAGCGGTATCGGCGACACGATCAGAGTCTCCTTAAGCGGCCCATCTACTGAAGAAGTGGCTGCAGGATTTGAGATATTGAAATCCTTAAACATGCGCAAGAAGGGTGCCGTGTTGGTAGCTTGTCCAAGCTGTGGTCGGGCTGACGTGGATGTGGTCAAACTGGCGAACGATGTGGACAGCCTTCTTAAAAAGGGCAAGAAAGAGATTACCGTGGCCGTCATGGGCTGCGAGGTTAACGGCCCAGGCGAGGCCAAGGACGCCGATGTGGGTATCGCTGCTGGAGCTGGTCGGGCTGTTATATTCCGCAAGGGCGAGAAGGTACGAGTGGTGCCTGAGGCCGAGATGTTGAACGCACTCATGGAAGAAGTGGAGAACACCTCAGTAGCCGCAGGCGACTAGGTCGGGTTCTTTGCCCTCAACACTGGCCCTATCGTTTTGGAGGAAAATTACCTCCGTTTGTTTATTCTGGCCGCTATAATGGTCTGACCCAGTACGCCTTGATTCTTTGCTAAGGGAGCCACGCCCAGATATGAGATTCTCCCGGATGCTTTCCAAAACGTTGCGGGATGACCCTCCTGACGCTGAAACTGCCAGTCACCGGTTGATGCTGCGCGCCGGGTTGATTCACCAGGTTGCTGCGGGTGTTTACTCATATCTGCCACTAGCTTTGCGGTCGCTTCGCAAGATCGAGAATATAATAAGGGAAGAGATGGACGCGGCCGGTGGGCAGGAATTAATGATGCCGGCCCTTCAGCCAGAAGAACTATGGCAGCAGACCGGACGGCGGGAAGCCTTCGGCGACAACATGTTCTCCTTGGACGACCGGCGAGGCCGCCCCATGGTTTTGGCGCCTACCCACGAAGAAGTCATCACTAATGTCGTTAAAGCGAACGTCCAGAGCTACCGCGACCTGCCCCTGATTCTTTACCAGATACAGACCAAGTTTCGGGACGAACCCCGCCCAAGGGCCGGACTGGTCCGGGTGCGGGAATTCGACATGAAGGATGCCTACAGCTTCAACGCCGATGAAGCCAGTCTGGATGACAGTTACCAGGCCATGGCGTTGGCGTACCGCAACATATTCAAGCGCTGTGGCCTGCCGGTGTTGATGGCCGAGGCGGACAGTGGAGCCATCGGCGGTAAGGACTCTCATGAATTCCTGCTGCCTACCCAAACTGGCGAGGACACCGTCATTACCTGTTCTTCCTGCTCCTACACTGCCAACGCTGAGAAGGCCGAATCGATGATTCCAGAGGTGGAGAACGAGCCGGAACAGGCACTGGAAGAGGTCAGCACCCCTGACACGAAGACCATCGCCGCGCTGGCGGCATTCTTGAATGTCCCTGAGTCGCAGACCCTAAAAGCGGTCTTCTACATGTCGGATGGAGACCCGGTGTTCGTGACTATCCGAGGAGACCTAGATGTTAACGAAGTAAAGCTGAAGAACGCTCTGAATTCCCGTGACCTTCGTTTGGCGGAAGACCATGAGGTCAAGGCGGCAGGGCTTGTGGCGGGTTCTGCTTCGGCAGTCGGTATCAGTGGCATAAAACGGGTGGCCGACGTGTCGATTACTAACGGCAGCAACTTCGTAGTGGGCGCAAACAAGCCGGATGTCCACTTCAAGGGCGCCAACTACCCTCGTGATTTTGAAGCTGACATTGTTACCGATATCTCCTTGGCCCAGCCGGGACAACTCTGTCCTCGATGCGGGCACACGTTGGATTCTACTAAAGGCATCGAGGTCGGGCATATTTTCAAGCTGGGCAGCTTCTTCAGTAAAGCCCTAGG
>CAJWGH010000099.1 GCA_913031095.1 uncultured Chloroflexota bacterium
TCCTGGTATTTATGTTCGGAATCGTTGCGTCCATAGCCCAGGGCGGGCCCGCTCTATCAAACACAGCAGCGCTCATGTCCCGGTGGTTCAGGCGAAAACGAGCAACGGCCATAAGCATCAACTCCGCCGCACTGTCTTTGGGCGGCCTCGTCATGGTCCCCTTCTCTATGTATCTTCTTCAGGCCACCAACTGGCGCATAGCTTGGGTCGGTCTTGGGGTCATCGTTCTACTCTCACTGCCTTTGGCCTACTTCTTCATACATGAAAGGCCGTCCCAAAGAGGGCTCTACCCCGACGGTGAACCCGAACCTCTGACGGAAGCAGGCGGAGGACGGAATGAAGCGACCGGCCCTTTGGAAGTGGAGACTTGGAAGGAGTCATTCAAGTCGGCTCCCATCTGGCAGATGGCAGCCTCTTACTGCGTCTGCGGCGCTACAACGTTCATACTATCGGTGCACTTCATCCCATTCGCCATTGAAGAACGGGGCATCTCCGGCAGCACCGCCGCTACGATCTTCGGCTATATGATGGGCCTAAACATCATCGGCTCCTTGGGAGCAGGTATCCTCGCCGATAAGATTGGCGGCATCAAAAACTGGCTGGCCTTGGTCTACCTTATGCGTGGGATGGCCTACATCTTGTTAATAACCGTGGACTCTGTTGCCGGCCTCTGGATATTCGCCAGCGTGGCCGGATTTTCCTGGGTCGCCACACTTCCGCTCACGTCATCGCTAACAGCCGACGTCTACGGCTTGAAAGCGCTGGGAACTATCTCAGGAATCACCTTCATGTTCCATCAAATAGGCGGATTCGGCAGCGTGCTACTGGCCGGTCTGCTTTTCGACATCACGGGATCGTACACCTTACCTTTCGCAATAGTCGGGGCACTCTTGTTCCCGGCGGCTCTGTCAGCTTTCACTATCAAAGAGCACAAGTATTCGACGCGTTATCAGCCTGCTGTTCCCGCTCCTGCCGGCGGAGATTAATAGGCCGTCATGGCCTTTTTCTTCAACTTTATCCTGGCCCACCAGGGCGACTCCGCCGACCCAGAGTTGCTGCACTGGATCAAAGAGCGCCTGGACGGTATCTTTGGGCCTGAGCCTTGGGTAATAGTCGCGATAATGGGGTTCGCCGTGCTCGCCATCCCTGTTTCCGTTGGGCTTCTCTACTTGCTGCAAGCCAACCGGAGGGCATCGGCCGAACTTCGTGTAGACCAGGACAGATTGGACCGAGAAAAAGCCCCCTAAGCGAATCAAGATAGACTCAAAACCCAACGCTTGATGTGAGCTCGAATCAAACTTGCCACGGTCTCAGAAAAATTGTAGACTATGCCTCGCCGTGAACTACATGGTCCATGACATAATTGTCTCCTCTGGACCTGCTTGGAATCGATGCTGGCATTACATCAGTTAAAGGCCTGGCCGAAAGAACAAAACGGAGGACGGTGCAAGAATATGTTTGACAAGAAATCTCTAGACGCTATGTTTAGCGAACTTCGGGACGCTTATGAACTCGAGCCCGAATGGGAAGAGATTCAGCGTGATGCGCATCTAGGCATCGCTCGCGCAGACGGCGGTGTTGATTTGGGTAATATCGACTCGCGGGTCGCCGAAGTACTGAAGAAGCACAATCCTAGCTAGCCCCAAGCCAATGTTTGACATGGTCAAGCGTAAGTCCCGCGCGACTGACTGACCGTTGACAGCTTAGATTACAGAAACATGGAAGGCCACTAAAAGGGACGGATCCTTTAATTAAGGATCCGTCCCTTTTCATGTCAAATCGGCATGAGAGGCCATTAGCCATCAAATCCAATGGATGTGACACCCTTTGGTTTGCCCATCTCGCCAGCTGATTCCCCTTGGGGAAGAAACAACCGGACAGCGACGATATATACTCCTGCCCCGATTGCAGTTACATCAATCATCAACCGAAGGAATCGCACTCCGGACCTGAACCCAGACGAAACAAAATCTGTCTAACTTCGCCTTATCACTGGTCCCACCTGGGAAAAACTCCAGGGATTACCCCATATGTTCGTTGAACCAGTCCAGGGTTCGGATGAGATACTCTACTCTCATCTTGGGGTGGCCCATCCTTGGAAATAGGTGGGAGCAACCCGGGAACCGCACGAACTCTACTTCTTTACCCAAACGCTTCAACACGGTGAAATATTCTTCGCTCTGGCCAATCGGGCAGCGGGCGTCCGCCTCACCGTGGAGCAACAAAACCGGAGTGTTCACCTCGGACGCATAGGATATCGGCGAACGAAGCAACATCCTGTCTGCCGCTTCGGCTATCGAACCGCCCCATTGCGCTTCGCCAAAGCTGATTCCAATGTCCGACGTACCATACATACTGTGGAGATTGATACAAGGCGCCCCCACAACGGCAGCCTTGAACCGGTTGGTGTGCCCCACTGCCCAGCTAGTCATGTAACCACCGTAGCTATAACCGTGTATACCCAGCCTCTCGCTGTCCACGTAAGGCCGTTGACAGACTTGGTCCACTGCGGCCATCAAGTCTTGATAGTCCTCACCTCCCCAGTCGTTCAGCACCGCCATCATAAAATCTGTGCCATAGGTACTTGACCCCCTAGGATTGACCGCCAATACCAGATATCCAGTCGTAGCCAGCATTTGCTGCACTGGAACGAAGGAGTCGTAAAAAGCCCCGTTTGGGCCTCCATGTATGTCCAGAACTAAGGGATACATCAGCGATTCATTGAAATCCGGAGGAAAAAATAAGCGGCACTCAACATCGAACCCAGGTCTTTGGATCGAGAATTTCTCCATGTTTGCAGCAGGATGGTCCATCAGATATTCCGCGTTGTGGTCCGTTAATTGGCTGTGTCGGCCGATATCCAAATCAATCTCGTATAGGTCGCCGGGAGAGTTCGGTGTTGATGCGGCGACCACAGCGAGCCCTGACGTTCCATCCAAGGCTAAGGCAGTAGATAGACAAGACCCCCCCCAAACGGTTTCGCTGGGACTGCCATCGGATGGGACCCGGTACAAGAACGACTCGCCTTCCCTTTCTCCGAGAAATATAATCTGACCGTCCTCATCCCAATGGAGGGTCGCCGGGCGCATGACCGTTGGAAATCCCAGGTATGGCCTAATAGCGTCATCTGTGAGCTTGCGTGGCTCCTTGCCCTGCTCCAACACATACAGCCACCCTTGCCACAGAACCATACCTTCCGGAGCGTCAGAGCCCACCACAGCCAACCGTTGGCCGTCCGGTGACCACGTAAGCGCCCCTACGCTAGACAAACCTGCAGAAACCAACTCGGCTTCTCCTCCAGTTGCCAGCACGATGTATGCCTCGTTCAGGGCCAAGAGATCCCGGTCATCACGACGGCCTGCCATAAACGCTATCTGCGAACCATCAGGGGACCAGACGGGAGATGTGTCATCCCAATCACCGTCGGTAATCTGTCGGGACTCTGAACTCTCTATATCGACCACAAAAAGATGGTAGTGAGCGTCTCCACGCCAACCCAGAGTGTCATAGCGAAACCGCACTCGCGAAACGACCGTTACCTGCGGCACTTTGTCGGGTCCATCACCACCGACGCTTGATGGATCTACGTCTGCACAGACAGCCAGTTGGTCTCCAACCGGCGACCAGACATAATCAAAAACGCCTTTTCCGAAATCCGTTACCTGTTTCGAGTCTGAACCATCAACAGCCATCACCCAAATCTGAGGAGGCCCACCATCTACAGAGCGCAAGAAGGTCAACCTAGTCCCATCAGGAGAGAATTTTGCCGCGGAGTCCTTGGTTCCTTCGGTAAGCTCGTTCAGAGACCCGCCTTTGATGTGAAGCCCCATGATCTTAGAATGGCTGCTCAGATTCTCCTGATCAACCCAACCTAGAGTGTAAGCCAGCAATGATCCGTCCGGTGATAAAGACGGTTCTCCGGCTGTTTTGATCTGATATACCAGATCAGGTGTAATCGGGGAGTTCATAGAGCACCTTTAGCAAAGCTGGCTTGTCCGTGATTCGAGGCGTGACCGATTCTAGCATAGGGGAAGCCCGTGACCAGGGCTATAATGGCCGCCTGTTAGTCAATACGAGTTTCTCAGTGGAAAATTCATAGGAAGGAGGATCTCCATGAAGCGAGACCTAATCGGATACGGGAAAGACGTGCCTCAGATAGAGTGGCCCGGAGGGGCCCGAATCGCCGTCTCATTGGTGGTCAACTATGAGGAAGGCGCGGAATATTCAACGCTGGACGGCGACTCCCACCATGAGACCAACGGAGAAGTGCCTTCACCCGTTCCAACCCAGGACCGGGACCTGAACAACGAGTCCTTCTTCGAGTATGGAAGTCGAGTTGGGGTCTGGAGGCTACTAGACATGTTCAAGCGCCACGGTGTGACCTCGACCTTTTTTTCCTGCGCGCTAGCTCTGGAGCGAAACCCAGAAGTGGCCCGTGAGATTACAGCTCAAGGTCACGAAGTATGCGGCCACGGGTACCGGTGGGAGGAATATCACCTTATGGACATCGACGCAGAAAGGGAGGCCATAGCCAAGACCGTAGCGTCATTGGAACAAACAACCGGCGAGCGCCCGGTAGGCTGGTTCACTCGCTACGGGCCCAGCCTAAACACCCGCGACCTGGTTGTCGACGAAGGAGGTTTCATCTACGACAGCGCAGGACTAAACGATGACCTGCCATATTATGTCGAGGCGCGCGACAAGCCTTGGTTGGTAGTCCCATACAGCATGGAGACCAACGACGCCCGATTCTGGCGCGGCGGATTAGTCAGCATCAACGACTTTTACGAATATCTGAAAGAAACCTTTGATTGCCTCTACCAAGAGGGAGCGGAGCGACCAAAGATGATGTCAGTTGGGTTACATTGCCGTATCGCAGGCAGGCCAGCCCGATCACGGGCAGTGGACAAGTTCTTGAACTATACAAGTGCCTTCCCAGGGGTCTGGTTCGCTCGCCGAGATGAGATCGCACACTGGTGGCTGAAGCACTATCCACCAGGCACGCTTCAAGCCTGATTTAGGAATCCATTGGAGCTAATCATGCGTAACGGGAGCATCACGCTTAAGATACCTTTCCCGCTTTCTAGCACCCACATCGGCAACCGAGGCATCA
>CAJWGH010000100.1 GCA_913031095.1 uncultured Chloroflexota bacterium
GGTCTTTTCCATGTCGTTGGTCACCATTGCCAGGTGATTGATTCCGCGCGTCTTCATGTTGCCTCCAGTCCGAGTGTCTGTAGATTATAGCACTGGGCAAATGTAGTTCTTGGAACCGTATGCCAACGAAAAATTAACTTACCTTGATGTTGGCAGACCATTATATTTGCTTTGGGTGATGATGGGCATTGGCGTTTAGGTCGAGCGCAACCTAGGATTTTGTTGGGTATTGTAGAATTCGAGGGACCGGACTATGCAAAGCAGCACCGACATACAGCTAAAGGCGGTGGTCTTCGACTGGGATCTAACCCTGTGGAACAGTTGGGATATCCACATGGCCCTGATGAACCAGACAGCAGAGGTCCTTGGTTATCCACAGCCAACGACTGCAGATTTGGGAGTCGAATACTCACGTCCCTTTCAGGAACATCTAGCCTGGTTCTTTCCTGGTGACCAGGAGATAGTGTTAGAAACATACATGAGTTACTACCACGCTGTGGTCTGGCAGGAACAGCGCCTGTATCCGGGGATTCCCGAACTTATAAAACGGCTCAAAGACAACGCTTATCGCACGGCCATTCTGTCGGACAAGCGCCAAATATTTGGTGTCCCCGAATTCGAGTATTCAGAGCTGGGGGAATTGATCGACCGACCGGTGTTCTTCGCAGACGGAATGTCGCCCAAGCCTGACCCAGCTGGATTACAGGATGTGATGAAGTCGCTGGAAATCTCTCCCGAAGAATGTCTCTTCATTGGCGACAGTCACCGGGATATCGAGTGCGCTAAGCGGGCAGGAGCATGGAGTGGCGCGGCGCTGTGGGCGTCAGTGGAACCGGAGTTGGTAATCGCTCTTCAGCCGGAATTCCTTTGGAATAGGGTGGGCGACGTGGCCATGACTTTGAATCTAGAGTAAGTCAGGTCGCCTGCTAGACAAGAAGTCTAGTGGATGCTGCGTCGTGTTGCTCATCTGCATGGTAAGAACTGCGCACCAACGGCCCTGAAGCCACGTGCTTGAATCCCATAGCCTCTCCGGCTTTGCGCAGCTCTTCGAATTCCTCGGGCCGGTAGAAACGGTCTATGGCCAGGTGTTTGATGGAAGGTCGGAGGTACTGGCCGATGGTTAAAAGGTCGCAATCGACCTTGCGGAGGTCGGCCATGGTCTCTATTACCTCATCCACAGATTCCCCCATGCCCACGATGATTCCTGATTTGGTGACCGTGTTTGGATCGATATCCTTGGCCTTTGCTAACAGTTTCATCGAAAGCTCGTAGCTTCCTTTGGGCCTAACCTTGGGGAAGATTCGGACAGTGGATTCTATGTTGTGGTTCAGCACGGCAGGTCTGGCCTCGATTACCCTTTTTAATGCGGTCCATGAACCTGCGAAGTCGGGTATCAGGACTTCAATCCGGCAGTCCGGGCTGACCTCGCGAATCTTGTTGATACAAGACGCGAAGATGTAAGCGCCGCCGTCGGGGAGGTCGTCGCGGTTGACCGAGGTTATGACGCAATAACGTAGTCCCATTGACCGGACTGTCTCGGCCACCCTTTTGGGCTCTTGCAGGTCTAGGCCATTTGGCTGACCAGTGGTCACCGCGCAGTAGCGGCAGGCTCGGGTGCAGATTTCACCCAAGATCATGAACGTGGCGGTACCTCTGTCCCAGCACTCGCCGATATTGGGGCAATGGGCCTCTTCACAAACCGTGTGCAGCTTCTGGCCCTTCATCAGGTTCTGCAACTCGAGGTAGCGAGGGCTGCCCGGCATTCTCACCTTGAGCCATTCCGGCAGGCGTGGCCTGATCTGAAGTTTTTCGGAGTGCTGAGTCATCTAGTCTCCGGCTATAGAGTCGGATAGATAGATTATACCAAGAATCAGAGGATTAGAATCGGCGAACGGCCTACCTTCCGCTTCTCTTCGGCGATGGCGGCGTCGATATCAGCTACTGCTTGTCCAAGATTGTCCTTGCTGTTCACCACTTGGCGGTCGAAGCCGTTACTTTGATTCATCTCATTCTCCGCTGTTTTTAGACGGAGTTCTATCTCTGGAGTGGACTCGGTCATGCGTTGGGACAGGCGTTCTTGCAGTTCTTCAAATGATCCCGGAACCATGAAGAGGAACAGGGCGTTCGGGGCCATTTTTCTGACCGTGGCTGCTCCCTGCACATCTATCTTGAGTATGACATCCTTCCCTGCTTCCAGGCCGATGATGACCTGGCTCTTTGGGACACCGTACCAGTTGCCGTAGACCTGAGCGAACTCCACGAATTCGTCGCGGTACTTCATGTCTAAGAATGTGGGTTCGTCTAGGAAGATATAGTCTTTCCCGTCAGTCTCTCCGGAGCGGATCTTTCTGGTGGTGGCAGTGACGACGAAATGCCAAGGACGGTCCAGTTTGCGGAGTTCGGTCAGGGCGGCGTCTTTGCCGACCCCAGATGGACCGGAAAGCACCACTAATAGAGGGAGAGATGAGGTCTCGGCCATCTGGATTACCGGACGTCCTGGACCAGCATCTCAAGGTCAAGCCAAAATTCCGGGTAGGACACGGAGGCGTCGGGCGCACCGTGCACTGTTGTCTCACCGTCAGCGAGCAGTCCGGCCACTGCCATCGACATGGCCAGCCGATGATCAGCGTGGCTTTTGCAATCGGCTCCCTTCAAAGCGCCCGTTACCGGCCCTTTGCCGTGGATAATCATGCCGTCTCCGGTGGCTTCTATGTTGGCACCCAGGCGGGTCAGCTCCGAAACGGTGGTCGCGATGCGGTCGGACTCTTTCACCCTCAGTTCCACTGCATCACGGATCACAGTGTCTCCGGTCGCGAAGCAGGCTGCAACAGCGAGGATGGGCACTTCATCTAGCATTCGAGGTATCAGGTCTCCGCCTATCTCGGTGTCGTGCAGTTCAGCGGAGGTGGCTAGGATGTCGGCCACCGGTTCTCCACCCTCGTTGCGTTGGTTTATCAACTGGAGGGAGTCGCCGGCACCCATGTTTTTGAGAACATCAATGATGCCGGTGCGGCTTGGGTTTAGTCCAACGCCTCTGACCATGATTCGGGCGTTGGGATGACAGAGTCCGGCCACGATCCAGAATGCGGCAGAACTGATATCTCCAGGCACCGTGATATTTACGGCCTTCAATTCTGTGGGTAGGACAGTCAGGTTAAGTCCGTCCTCTTCGACCTTGCCACCCATAGCCAAGACCATCCGTTCAGTGTGATCCCGGGATAGAGCGGGTTGGCGAATAACAGTTTCGCCAGAGGCGGAAAGACCTGCAAGCGTGATTGCCGATTTCACCTGAGCGCTGGCCATCGGTAGGTCATATTCGATTCCCTTCAGCTTTCCCCCTCGGAAGATCAACGGAGCCAAGGTGTTTTCGTGCCGACCCATGATTTGGGCGCCCATCTGTTCCAGAGGTTGCACGATCCGCTGCATCGGTCGGGTTCGTAGGGAACCGTCGCCAGTTATAACCGAAACAAAAGGCTGGGAGGCCAGGATTCCTGAAAGCAGCCGCATGGAAGTGCCGCTGTTGCCAGCGTCCAAAATATCAGCGGGTTCAACCAGTTGAGGGCCCCGGCCGCTAACTTTGTAGCTTCCGGTCTGCCCCGTGGGCTCGATACTCACGCCCATTGCCTGCAGGCAGTGCATAGTGGAGAACACATCATCACCGCCGGAAAGTCCCTGTACCAGGGCGTCCCCATATGCGATTGCGTTCAGGATCAAGGAGCGGTGTGAGATGGACTTGTCGCCGGGGACTGAGATATGGCCGCCCAAAGAAGTGGGACGGCTAATGTCGCGGGAAAAACTCGATGGATGAGAGGTGCTCATGATATGGCCTCACTCACAACGGGCGATGATGATTGGGTGGCTGTTGGCGTCACCGGGAACATGAGGCTATGACTTGTTGGCTCGGTCGTCTTTTAACCCGCCGAAGATTTTTTTCTGCGCGTCCATAACTCGCCGGCCCATAAACATCTCGCCCATGCTTTCGGCAAACGTAGGAATCTCGGTGGAGGGTCCGGAAACGCGATCCAGGGTTGTAAATATCCCAGCCTTCCAACGGGCCCGAGCGTCCATGGCGTCCACAAACACTTGGTGAACGGCTTCCGGATCAGGTCCATTCTCGTTGGCTAGCATGTTGCGCAGGTCGTACATCTCCCGTATGTAAGCGTCCATCCAAGCAACTATCGGCTCCGGGTTGGACACGCAGATATCGCGGTGCATGATTGGGTCACCGGAAGCTAGACGGGATAGGTCACCAAACCCTGAGGAGGCTAGTTGGGCGATGTCATCCCAGTTGGCGCTCTTGGAGGCGGTTCCCATGAGGGCCACTGACATCATAAATGGCAGGTGGCTGGCTGCAGCGACAAAACTGTCGTGTTCATCGACCCCGATGAAGAATGGTTTGGCACCTATGGACTCGGCCAGTGTAGTGATCGAGGAAACGGCTGATTGTTCTGCTGTGACACTGGGAATGATGCAGTAGGCTTTGCCCTTAAACAGGTCTTTGTCAGCATTAGTCGGGCCGGATACTTCCTTGCCAGCCATGGGATGTCCACCCACGAAGCTGACATGTTTTGGGAGGACCTCGTCGGCCCATTCCAAGACAATCTTCTTGGAGCTACCGACATCTGTGACAACGCAGCCTTCCGCAAAATCGTTGACAGAGGACTCCATCATCTCGCGCATGGCCATGATCGGCGTAGCGTAAACAACCACATCCGCGCCACGTATGGCATTCGAGAGGCGGGATTCTACCTTTTTGAACGCTCCGGATTTTTGCGCCCCGGAGCGGGCGGAACCGTCATAGTCTGTTCCTACGACGTCCACTTCGAGATTGGAGTTCTTGATGGCCAAGGCAAGTGAGGTTCCGATCAAGCCTGTGCCGACGATGGCTATTGTGGTCAATGAGTCCTCCGGATACGGCGCAGCTAGGTTCATCAAGTCGTGAGGTCGCCAGCCTGGATGAAGATATATCTTACACCATCGGATGCCCGCCGACACCTTAAGGTACAGGCGAGAGGTTACTTCCGAGAGGAAAGCGCTGCCTCAGTGATATCCGTGCGCACGACCTTGCTGTAGGGCTGCCGTGCT
>CAJWGH010000101.1 GCA_913031095.1 uncultured Chloroflexota bacterium
CGGCCCAGTGGCCCATATTTCTCTGAACCGCCCTAGGGTGGTGAATGCCTACAACATACAGATGCGGGATGATCTCTCTGAGACCCTGTCGGCAGTCGAACTAGACGCAGAAGTTCGTGCTCTGTTAATAACCGGCGAAGGCAGGGGGTTCTGCGCTGGGGCTGACCTCACAGAGTTTGGCTCTGCCCCATCCCAGTTCATAGCCCGCCGGGTGCGTTGGGAACGGGACGTTTGGGGGCAACTGATAAACTTAGATAAACCAATCGTGGCCGCCGTTCACGGGTTCTGCATCGGCTCTGGTCTTGAGATTGCCCTTTTATGCGATCTGCGGATCGCCGCCGTTGGCACAATATTTGCTTTGCCGGAAGTCCAGCTAGGGATGATGCCAGCAGCCGGAGGAACACAGACCTTACCAAGGGCTGCGGACACATCACAGGCCTTGGATCTGCTTTTGACCGGTAGGCGCATAGAATCAGAGAAGGCACTCACCATGGGCTTGGTCACCCGCCTGGCCGCACCGGATTCTCTTCGGTATGAAGCTTGGGAGTTGGCCCAAAGCCTGGCTGAAACCCCTGCCAAAGCGATGGCGGCAATGAAGCAAGTCTTGCGGAAGGGTATGGATTTGGACCTGCCAAAGGCGTTGGACCTAGAAAGACGAATCGTTGCCCGATTGGATAGTTAATTACGAGAGCACATAAATGAACACATCGGAATTCTTGACCATCGCCAGCGCCATCGTTCCCGACCGTCCCGCGGTGATATTCGATGGCCAGACCATCTCCTTTGAACAACTGGCAGAGCGCGTCAACAGGTTGGCCAATGGGCTTTCGAACATGGGGGTCGGCACCGGAGACCGAGTCGCCACCATGCAGGTCAATACTAACCAGTGCGTCGAGGCCTACTTCGCGGCAGCGCAGCTTGATGCTATTTATGTGCCCATCAATTTCAGGGCCAAGACCGACGAACTGGCTCAAATGCTCGAGATCGCCCAACCTTCCCTTTTGCTGCTGGGCGAACGCTATCTTCCGCTGGTCCCCGAGGGCCCTATGTCATCAAAAGGCATCATAATTTTGGACGGAGAAACCAGCGGTAACAACAAGAACTACGAGGAACTTCTCGAAGTGTCTCCTCCCGACCAGATGCACTTTCCGGAGGCAGGCGACGAAGACACAACGGTGATCATGTTCACCGCTGGCACCACCGGAGTGCCCAAGGGCGTGATGTTGACCCACGACAGCTTCTCTTCATACTTGCTGGCCACGGTTGAACCCGCTGATCCAGACGTGGAAGAGAGCAACCTCATCACCGTGCCCTTCTACCATATAGCAGGACTCCAAGCCGCTCTGGCCGCGGTATACGGCGGGCGGACACTAGTCGTGATGCGGCAGTTCGAGCCTGTAGAGTGGCTGCGCCTGGTTCAAGATAATAGGGCAAACCGGGCAATGCTGGTGCCGACCATGTTGAAGCACCTCATGGAACACCCAGACTTCTCCCACTATGACCTTTCATCGCTCAGCGTGATTACCTACGGCGCCGCTCCCATGCCACTAGAGGTGATCAGGGAAGCCATCACCAAGTTCCCTAGTTCAAGGTTCATAAACGCGTTCGGCCAGACCGAGACCGCTTCGACCATCACGATGCTACCGCCGGATGACCATGTGCTGGAAGGCAGCTCCGAAGAGATCGACGCCAAGCTGAAGCGTCTCACATCGATCGGAAAACCCCTGGACGACGTTGAAGTGACCATCGTGGACGAAGAAGGGCAACCGGTGGCCGAAGGTGAGACAGGAGAGATAGTGGCCCGGGGTTCTCGAATGATGGCCGGCTATTGGCAGGAAGAATCGGCGACCCGAGACACCATACGCGGCGGCTGGATCTACACCGGAGACCTGGGATATCAGGATCAAGACGGATACATCTTCTTGTCGGGCCGGGCCAAAGACTTCATCAAGCGCGGCGGTGAGATGATCTCTCCCGAAGAGGTGGAACAGGTCCTCCGTTCCCACCCAGAGATTGACGACGCTGCGGTCATAGGAGTGCCAGACGTTGAATGGGGCGAAGAGGTGCGCGCTTTGGTGGTAAGCCGCTCTGACCAGGTTGATGAAGAGCTGATCATAGAGTTCTGCCGGGACAAGATGGCCGGGTTCAAGAGACCCCGCTCTGTGATATTTGTGGGAGAATTGCCCCGTAACGTCATGGGCAAGGTGCTTAAACGCGACCTTCGGGAAGAATTCAGCCACCCGGTAGAAAACCGGGACTAGGCAACGGAGATAGAGGACACATGGTCACTCAACCAAATGAAAACCTTAAGGTGGCGGTCTTTGGGGCCGGCGGGGTGGGAGGTTACTTCGGTGGCCTCTTGGCCCGGGCCGAACACGATGTAACCTTCATCGCCAGAGGGGCGCACCTGAAGGCTATCCAGGAAAACGGGCTAAGGGTTGAGAGTCAACTGGACGGCTCATTCACTGTTACAGGCAACGCGACCGACAACACTGCTGAAGTAGGCGAACAAGACCTAGTGCTCTTCACGGTGAAAATGTATCACAACTCCGATGCGCTGGATTCATTGGCGCCGCTGATCGGCCCGAACACCGTCGTCTTGACGCTGCAGAACGGCATCGATAACGGCGACATACTGGCCGAGGCAGTGGGCGAAGAACACGTCATGATCGGATCATCCTATATGGAGGGCCGTGTTTCAAAACCCGGGGTCGTCACCCAAGGAGGCCCGGGCATAGCCGCTTTCGGCGAGACGAAAGTAGGCATTAGCCGCCGGGGCGAAAACCTGCTCCAACGATTCCAAGAATCGGGTTGGCGTGTGAACCTCCATGAGAATATGCCCGGTATGCTCTGGAAGAAGTTTGCATACATAGCGGGGTCAGCAGCCGTTTGCGCCGCGGCCAACTGCGTATACGAAGAGATGCGGACCAAGCCCGAGACGCGGGCCTTGATTCGTAACGCCATTGAGGAGGTATTGGCTGTGGGAAGGGCTAAGGGTGCGCCGATCATGTCCGACTCTTTGACTTGGGCCATGGACTCGCTGGACCGATTTCCCGGCCAAGGAAGAGCGTCCATGGCAAAAGATTTCACCGATCAGCGACCGGTGGAGCTGGAGGGTCTGACCGGCACGGTAGTCCGCATGGCCAGAGAGCTTAACGTTCCCACTCCCTCCAACGATTTCCTATACGCCATCCTGAAACCGATGGCAGTCCGCATAGAGACTCTTAACAGTACTGAGAGCTAAGCCACCCCAAGCTAGACCTGAGACCCCTGGATTCTGGACGAGCGGCCGGCCCACTCTTTCTCCCTCAGGACGTATTTCTGAATCTTGCCTGTTGATGTCTTGGGAAGGTCTCCGAACTCCACCAGCTTCGGCGCTTTGAACCGTGCGATCCGCTCTTGCGTGAAGGAGATGATGCTTTCCGCCGTGGCTTCCTGACCTTCTCGGACCACGACGAACGCCTTTGGTACTTCTCCCCATTGGTCGTCAGGGACACCAATCACCGACACTTCTAGGACGGCTGGATGATCCATTATGACCTTCTCGACTTCCTGTGTTGAGATATTCTCGCCGCCGGATATAATCACGTCCTTCGCCCGATCCCTGAGTTCGATATAGCCGTCGAGGTGCCACACGGCCAAGTCCCCGGAGTGGAACCAGCCCCCCTTGAAAGCCTCCTCCGTAGCCTCCTCGTCGGCGTAATATCCAGCCATCACGTTGTTACCTTTCATGACCACCTCACCCATGGTCTCGCCGTCTTGGGCAACATCGTTCATCTCTTCATCAACCACCCGTAGGCCGGTTCCATTCACGATGTAAGGGACACCCTGCCTGGCCTTGATCTGTGCTCGGTCGTCTGGGGAGAGGTCCTTCCAAGAGAGCTGAGGCGCGCATACCGTGTGTGGTCCATAAGTCTCGGTGAGTCCGTAGACATGGTGGATTCTGGCTCCCATCTGCTCGATGGTCTTAATCACCTGCGGGGCCGGCGGCGCGCCAGCGGTCATTATGTTCAGTCCAGACAGGTCCTGCCTGTCAGCAGCAGGCGATGAGTACATGGAGGTAAGCACTGTAGGGGCAGCACACATGTGCGAAATGCCTTCTTCCTTGATCAATCGGTACACCTCATCTGGGTCGACCCGCCGTAGGCAGACGTGCGTGCCGCTGACAGCCGTTACCGCCCACGGAAAGCACCAGCCGCTAGCATGGAACATCGGAAGCGTCCAAAGATACCGGCTTTCCCAATTGAGTCCTATCTCCAGAATCTCCCCAATGGCATTCAAATAGGCGCCCCGAGAGGTGTACTCAACTCCTTTTGGGAACCCTGTTGTGCCGGAGGTGTAATTGATGGCGATGGTGTCCAATTCTGAGTCAGGGCCGTCCAACGTCGGAACCGGATTAGACCCGGCGATGAAACTCTCATAGTCTGGTCCAGGTATGTCGAGGTCCTGGGGATGGGTATCCAGAATCTGGACGTACGCCTCTACCCCTGGAGTCTCATCGATGAAAGATTTAACGGTGGTTCCGAATTCAGAGTCAAAGATCAGTACCTTAGCTCCCGAATGGTTCAAGATGTAGGCAATCTCCCCGGAAGAGAGCCTAGTGTTGAGTGCCACCAGTACCGCTCCGATTCCCAAAGGCCCGAAATACCCTTCCAGCATCTGCGGTAAGTTGGGGCACAAAAATGCCACCCTATCGCCCTTTCCTACGCCCACACTCTGCAGCGCAGAAGCTAGCCTCCTGGACCGTTCATGATATTCGGCATACGAAAGCGACCTGCCGTTGTAGACCACCGCCGGTTTATCTGGATAGACCATAGCGGCCCGTTCAAGGAATAATGCTGGATTCAGATTCTGATAGGAGACACTGGTCATCGACATCTTCACTCCGTCAAATACGAGGGCAAGTCCAAAGAAACCCCTTGGTGGCAAACGTTATCAGAGCGATTCTAGGCTGGTCAATCGGCCTCAGAACAAGCTCTTGTGCAAAAGCCGCCGTACACTCAAGCCTAGAGTGACCTGTGCCCATTATAGGCCCAGAACGAACGGTAGGTGTC
>CAJWGH010000102.1 GCA_913031095.1 uncultured Chloroflexota bacterium
CCAATAGCTAACGGTCGTGGATAACAGGCTTTTCAACTCGTTTGACAGAGTGCCGTTGATGGAGAGTTTGCAAGCTTCAGCCAACTGGCTGCGATCCAAAAGGCGGAGCACTTTCAAGGCCCGAAGGGACAGAGGTCTTAGATGAGCGTCCTCGGGGCTGCACGCCAAGCACAGCGTGCCGCCCACGTTGGGGCTGAACCGGTGAGCGTCGGGCTCCAATTCTTCTCGGCACTCTACGCAGTGGTACAGCTCCGGCATGAGCCCGGACACTTGGAGAAGGTGATACTCGAAGTATCTGAGCGCCATTTCGGATTCGGGGGCGGCTTCGATCACCCGCAGAGTGTCGATCATCAGTTGGAACAGGCTAGGGTTGGGGCTAGACTCGGCGCCGAACCCGTCCACCATCTCCGCTAGGTACTGTCCTTTGGTGATGCCCGTTAGGTCTTCTTTCAGCGTTGAGAAGCTGTTTATGACCTCCGCCTGGGAGATTATATCCATGCTCCGGCCGTGAGCCAGAGACAGATTGACCGCAGTTAGTGGTTCTAGATGGCCCATCAGCTTGCTAGTGGACCGTCGTGCGCCTTTGCCCACCGCGTGTACCTTGCCTTGGTATCTGGTGAACATTGTAACCAGAAGGTCGGCCTCTCCCAGCGGCTTATAGCTTAGGATGATGCCTTCGCAGCGGTAGGTCTTTGGAGGGGCCATGCGCCAAGCTCCGGATCAGATTTCTTGCCCTAGATCTCTTGTCGGCCTTGGAAGGCTCGAGTCAACGTGGTTTCGTCTGTATATTCTAATGATCCGCCTACGGGCAGCCCCCTAGCAAGGTGAGTAATCTTGATGTTGTCCCGGGACTGATGGCGGCGTATATACATGGCTGTAGCCTCGCCTTCTAGCGTGGGGTTGGTGGCCACGACCATCTCCGCCACATCGTCTCTCGTGAGTCTATTGAATAGTTCTTTGAGCTTCAACTGGTCTGGTCCAATGCCGTTGATGGGTGAGATTACCCCGTGAAGAACATGGTAGAGGCCCCGGTAGCTGCGGGTGCGTTCCATGGCCAACACGTCCAGAGGGTCTTCAACCACGCAGATCGTGGTTCGGTCCCGGTCCGGGTTGGAACAGACTTGACATGGCGAGGCGTCGGTCAGATTTTGGCATTCCTCGCAGAAGACTATATTTTGCTTGACAGATGTAACGGCGTCGGCCAAAGCGTAGGCATCGTCGTCGGGCAGCCTGATAATGTAGTACGCCAGCCGTTGGGCGCTCTTGGGGCCGATGCCTGGCAGCCGGTTCAATTCCTGTACCAGCCGTGACAAAGAAGGGGAGGCTCCGGAGATGTTCTCTTGAGTCATTTATAGAGTGTGCGCCGGCTTAGAATCCTGGAATGTTCATGCCGCCGGTAACCACGCTCATCTTCTGGGCGGCCAGTTCCTGAGCCTTGGTGGAAGCGTCGTTGACGGCGGCTAGGACCATGTCTTGGAGCAGGTCTACCTCTTCGGCTGCCTCGGGTTCAATGGTCACAGACTCCACGATTTGTTTGCCGGTCATGACCACTTTCACAGCCCCTCCGCCGGAGCTGCCTTCTACTGTGAGGCTTTCTAGTTCTTCTTGGATCTTTTGCAGCTGGGCAAGTTGTTTCTGTGCCTGACGCATCATATTTTTGTTCATTCTTCTATCTCCTCTAGGACTCTGGCGCCCATACCCAAGGCCGTGCGGACCAAGGAACTCTGTTGGGCGGTTTTAGCTGTGTTGGCAGTGGCTCCGCTTCCGTTGGCCATGGTGAGTTGGAATTCATAGGTCGCTCCGAAAGAGTCGGTTACGGCTTGGCTGACCTGACGGCGGGAACCTGGGTCGTCCATCTCCTCTAGCATACGTTCCAGGTTGGCTTTGTTGGAGAAGCCCAAGATTAGGGTGTTTCCCTCCAGGGATACGGCGTTGGGTTTGCAATCTCTTAGAAGGGCACCCAGGTTATATTTCTTGCCCCTCAGACGGTTTAGCACTTTCACAGCCGCCAGCCATTGTGTTCCGAGCTCGGAGATTGGCGCTGGATCTAGAGCTGGACGGCGTTGGCTGGGCGTTGGCTGGGCGTTGGTTGCCTGTCTTGCGGCTGCGGGTCGTTGCTCATCGGCCGTGCGCCGCTGCTGGGGCTGCGAAACGGCTGTAGCGCGGGCGGGTTGCGGTGGAGCTGCTTCCCGTCCCGGTGGTGCAGGTGCAGCCGGCTGGCCTGCCGGAGGCGCGGTGGTTTCACATATCTCTACTACCGCAAGCTCCAATGGAAGCGTGGATGGAGCGTCGTACCGCATGTTGATGTCACCCCAGGCCTTTAAGCTCCCTACGATGCGCCAGGGCGGCAGACCTCCAACTAGCTCCTTGAGTTGGGCAATGACGTCCTCAGGAAGATCCACAGCTCCCTCAGAACCCCATTGCAGATGCATACATGCTCTTAGCAATTCTGTGCATTGATTATGCAGTTGCCGAACGTCTGTACCGCTCCAGGCGGCTTGGTTAACCGTCGACAGAGCGGCCGAGGTGTTGCCCATGAGCAGGTACTTGACTAGCTCTAGGGAACTCTCGCCGTTGTCCAGGCCTAGAAGTTCTTCAACCTGCTTCAGTGTAACGTCTCCGGTAGACGACACTACAAGTTGTTCCAGTAGATTCTCCGCGTCCCGCAAGCTGCCGGCGGCATTGCGGGCCACTAGTCGTATGGCTTCCGGATCCACGTTCACGCCCTCGGCTTCGGTGATGTCAGTCAATCGGCCATAGATTAGTTCGGAGCCGATGCGGCGGAAATCGAAGCGCTGGCAGCGGGAAATGATGGTTGGCAGGATGCGGTGCGCTTCCGTTGTACACAGCACGAAGATTACGTGGGGCGGTGGCTCCTCAAGTGTCTTCAGGAAGGCATTGGAGGCAGCGTCGGTCAGCATATGGGCTTCGTCAATGATGTAGACCTTGCGCTGACCCTGGGCTGGGGCGAAGTTTACTTTCTCCCGGATGTCCCGTATCTCGTCGATCCCCCGGTTGCTGGCGGCGTCGAGTTCAATGATGTCCATGAACTGGCCGCCGTTGATGGACCGGCAATTGTCGCAAGCGTCGCAGGCATCGCCTTCTTCAGTGTTGAGGCAGTTTACTGCCTTGGCGATTATCCTGGCTGTGGTGGTTTTGCCGCTGCCTCTGGGCCCGCAGAACAGGTAAGAATGGGATACCCGTCCCTGTTTCAGAGACTGGCGGAGTGTGCTGGAGACGTGGTCCTGTCCAACCAGCTCGCTGAAGCTGGCGGGCCGCCATTTCCGGTAGAAGACCTGGGCAGCAGAGGCAGATTCAGTTATAGCCTGGCCGGTCATTGCAGGTGGGTCTCCATCCTGGTCGTCTAGCCTGTATGTCAAGCGTGAATGTTAAGTTTCGCAAGTGCTGCTCGCTCTCGCGATTGCATCAATTCCGCCTCTTCACGCTCTATATGGTCGTGTCCGGTGAGATGCAGTACACCATGTACTACCAGAAGCGCTAACTCATATTCAAGGGGTACGGCCCGTTCTTCCGCCTGACGTTGCGCCTGAGGGTAGGACACAATCACTTCACCCAAAGGAGGAGGCTCGCCGGGAGGCAGGATGAAATCGAATCCGTCTGGTTTCTCCGGAGGATCGGCCTCACTTTCCCAATGGCCTCCGTGATCCGCCGAGAAGGACAATACATCGGTCACTTCGTCCAGGCCTCTGAACTTAGCGTTGAGACTGTGGACGGTATCGTCTCCCGTGATGAGCAGACTCATTTGCGCCGGTTCAGTTCCCTCCGAAGCCGAGTCCATCGCTTTTTTCGCGACTGCGGTCAGCCAATCTTCGACCGATGAGCCGGAATTATCACCCAGAATGTCTTTCTGGATACTAGCAGCGAATGGCTCATCTACGGATAGGTAGACCTGACGGTCTTGCCGGTTGTTCAAATAAGAATCTCGAGCCTAGAGGAGGTGTACAAGCTCCTGTGTTTGGCCGGTTTCGACCACGATCCGAAGCTGGGGTAATCATAGCACGGTGGCCGGAATGGGGACAAGAACCAAGCGGCCAACATCATTAAGCCTTGATGTTCCAACCGTTCTTGGCCTGAAGCCGGCGATTCGGATCCTTGACGGGTCAACTCACCCCAATTCACAGCCGTAACCTAATGTCTCGTTTGAGCGACAGCCTATCTAGGTGTTTCCGGCAGATCTACCACCGTCTACCATGTATACGCCCCCGGTGCAAAAGCTGCTATCGTCGCTGGCTAGGAATAGCATCATCTTCGCCACCTCCTCGGGGTACCCGTAGCGCTGGAGCGGTATGCGAGAGGCGTAAGACTGTTTGGTGCGCTCCACGGTTATTTCCGAACTGTCTGCGGCTGCGACCCTCATCTCTTCTAACGAGCGCATCATCCGCGTCTCGATTGGTGCCGGGTTGACGGTGTTCACCCTAATACTGGGAGCGCATTCGAGTGCTGCAGTGCGCATCATGCCAATCACTGCATGCTTGCTAGTGGTGTACGCTGACATACCCGCCGTGCCGCCGATACCCGCCGTAGATGATGTGATGACGATGCTCCCGCCGCCACGCTCACGCATGACTGGGATCACGTATTTTAGACCTAGCCAGACTCCCCGCACGTTGACGGCCATGACTTGGTCGAACATCTCATGTGGATAGTCAGGGATCGAGGAGACTATGCCTTCGATGCCGGCGTTCGCCAGGTAGATGTCGATGCCTCCCCAGCGTTCAATGGCGGCGTTGACGTAGTTTTGAGTCTCGTCAGGTTTGGTAACGTCTGCCACTACAAAACTAGCCTTGTCTTCGCCAATGGAGCTGACCACGGTTTCCAAAGCGGATTCTTCGCGATCAACTAAAACGACGTGTGCACCCTCATCCGCGAATAGCCGTGCTGCCGCCTGGCCGATTCCTCCAGCCCCTCCTGTAATCAAAGCGACCTTTTCTGATAGGCGTGGCATGGCTCATCTCCTTCGGCTGAAATTTATTTCGGCGGAGCACAGCAGGGAGTAAAAAACCCCGCGGCAACAACCGCAGGGTTTAATCGT
>CAJWGH010000103.1 GCA_913031095.1 uncultured Chloroflexota bacterium
CAGCGTGGCCGCCTTGGTCCCTCAGGCAGAAATAGAAGGCGATATGGGCGACACTCATGTCGGCCTCCAGGCCCGTCTTATGTCCCAAGCCTTGCGTAAATTGACTAGCACCATTCACCGGTCCAAGACCGCCGTTATATTCATCAACCAGCTGCGGGAAAAGATTGGTGTCACCTACGGCAGCCCTGAAGTCACCCCCGGCGGACGAGCCCTCAAGTTCTACAGCTCGGTTCGCATCGATCTACGTCGTGTGGAATCCATCAAGCAAGGAGCAGAAGTCATTGGCAACCGAGTCCGGGCCCGCATCGTCAAGAACAAGGTTGCCGCTCCCTTCCGGGTGGCCGAATTCGACATCATGTTCAACCTCGGCATCAGCAAGATGGGCGACATTCTGGAAATCGGTGTCGAACAAGGCATAATCAAGAAGTCCGGTGCTTTCTACTCCTACGGCGAGACCAAGCTGGGCCAAGGCCGAGAAAACTCCAAGGACTTCTTAATTCAACATCCAGAAATCGCTGCATCCGTGGAAGGGCGTTTACGAAGTCCTGGAGATGAAGCCGAGTCAGCAGATCCAGTTGAGACCTCGGCCAACGGCGTAGTGCCTCAGCCCACAGACTCGGTGGCCGACATACTCTCCGGCGCCGCGCCCTTAGAAGAGCTGGACGACGACGAATAGAACCGCCCAACTACCAATAATCGGAATAACGGGGTTGGACCGAAGAAGAGACGACGCCAGTTCCATTCATAGTGAGCTTGTCGAAGGATGCGTACTAGCCATCCTATAGTTGAAAGAATCGGCTCCAGTACAGCTGTGGTTTGACAAGCTCACCATAAACTGGATTAGCCCTACCGGCAACCTGCCACTCTTACGCCACGCGGAGCATTTACAATGCCCGAACGCAGCAACTCCGCAGAAGACCCCCAGTCTTCTTATTTCAAAGCAAAGAACGCTGCTCTGCGTCTACTCTCGTACCGATCCAGGTCCGAGAAAGAAGTGCAGCGCAGGCTTCAGGGTCGCTTCACTGAGGACGCCATAGACCGCACAGTGTCTAATCTCCGCGACCAGGGCCTCCTGGACGATGTGTCATTCGCTAAACACTGGCGAGAACAACGAGAGAAATCCAAACCCCGGGGACCAGCAGTCATAAGACAAGAGCTCCAAAAATTGGGTGTGGCTCAGGAAATCATCCGGGAAACGCTGTCCGACTTTGACGCCTCGTCCAACGCATATCGGGCTGGTTCTAAATATGCTACCAAGCTACCGCTGGACGATTCCGCCGTCTTCAAGCGCAAACTAGGCAGTTTCCTACAACGGAGGGGATTCCAAGGGGAGGTCCTGAGCCAGACGGTGGAGCGGCTATGGCGCGAGTTACTTAACCCGCTTGACGGCTGTGTAGATAGCGAAGGCCAGTACAATCAAACCGAAGAATTCTATACGCCCTGAATATATTATCTGGGCGAATAGAAAAGCTCCAATTACGCTTCCAGCGGTGATGTAGGCAAGTCCTTTGCTCCTTTTTGCATTCACGGAAGCGCTAATCAATTCACCAGCCCCATAACCAATGGCTAGAGCAGGGATGGCTGCAGAGGTGAATATAGAAAGGCCAAGGTTTATGAATATGAAGTTGAACAGAGCCCAAAGAATCCCGCCGCCAATGACTATGCCAACGCCAACCGCTACGGCCTTGACGTAAAAAGTCGGTTGGACATCAAAGGTGGGCATCTTGGCGGCCTTGCCGCAATCAGGACACCGGATTCCAACAGAAGCTTGTATCAAACATTGGGTGCAGATGCTCTCTCCACATTGGCTGCAAGACAATCCGGTTTCTACGCTTGGGTGCCAATTGCAGTAACCTGTTTGGTGTTTCTCTTGGCCTGTACCAGTCTGTTGTTCCATCTCTTTCAGTCTCTATCGCCCAGGGTTATCCTTCCTCGCCGATGGGATTTAGAAAGACCCGTCCGGGATGCGGCGCACCCATCCGGTACGGTCCGATACGTCCCGGTCCCGGATCAATCGGTTGAAAAGAACCTTCTTGCGGGAGACATCCCCCGGGAAAGGTGTCCAATTAGCGGATAACCGCTTCAAGATTACGATACCAAGCAGCCCCAGGCTATACCAGACCATATTCAAGTTCTGATCAAGCAGGTTTTCGTGGAGCAAGTAGGACCAAAGCGGCAAAAGAATCAGCGAGATCAACACCCACAGCCCCGAACTCTTGGCGAGCTTCCAGCCCCCGATGGATATAACAGCACATACGACTGCCAAGATTGGGGTCAACGCTAGCAATGTTCCACCTGTCACAGCTATCCCGCGGCCACCCTGGAGTTTCAAGAATACCGACCAGTTGTTGCCGGAAATGGCTAACAATCCAGGGCCAATAAGGTGAGCGGAAGACCGACTAATCTCTAAAACATGGACCGCTACCAATATCGGCAGCGCACCTTTAACGAGGACTTCAACGGCCGCTACGGGGTAGACCCATTTCTTCCCGACATGTTCATACAGGTTGGCGCTGCCCACATTTCCACTGCCATAGCCGCGGATGTCTACGCCGCGTACGATCCGTCCAATCAGGTAAGCCGTGGGAATAGAACCCAGCAGGTATGCGCCTATGTACAGTAGGACGATGTCCATCGTTAACCGCTTATTTTAATTTCTCTTATTTCCGTTTCCCGACCGGGATTTGGCCGCGGCCTCTTCCAGCAATGTGATGGTACTTTCTGGTGGACCCAGAGTGCCTGGTAGAGGTTCACCAGTATTGCCCAGTCCATGATAATCGCTTCCGCCACAGGGGATCAGGTCGTATTCCCTTGCCAACCGGGCCAAGTGACGCACGGTGTCATCATCGTACTGGGCGTAATAGACCTCCATCCCTTTCAATCCAACCTTTTTCAGGTTGGCAATCCCGACTTCCATGTCGTTCATGAATGTAGGATGAGCCAGAACCGGAACGCCGCCAACTCTCTGAATCATCTCGACGCTTTCAATCGGATTCAATTTGGGCCGATCGTAATACGCCAGTCCATCATTGCCTAGGTACTCGTCAAAGGCTTCCTTAGGCTCCTTGAAGTAACCTGCTTCGACCATGGCCAGCGCGATATGCGGCCGCCCAACCGACCCATCTCCGGCAAATTTCAAGACCCGCTCCCACTCCACGGGCTTCCCTAAGGCCTTCAATTTCTCCACCATAATCTGAGCGCGGCCAACCCGTCCCATGCGGAACTCTTTCAGAGTGGCCTGAAATTGTTCATCATGGTAGTCCAGAAAATAGCCCAACACGTGAACCTCATCTCCAGGTATATCTGCGCTCATTTCTATGCCCGGAATAATCCTCAGATCCGGAAATTCCATGGCTGCCTCGTAAGCTTCTGCCAACCCTTCCGTGCTGTCGTGGTCGGTGACTGATATGGTTTTAAGTCCTTGCTTCGCTACTAATCGGATCAAATCTGTTGGGGTGAGCCTTCCGTCCGAAGCCAAGGTGTGGAGGTGCAGGTCAATGGTCGCGATCAAACTAATTCACAGTCCTATCTAATCTTTTTATCGAAAACGCAGTACCGGATTCTCTTTGTCCACGCCTACCGGTGCCGTGTTCAATATACTGGGTCTGGGCGCTATCCCAAGCTGTTTGGGCAGTGGGTCAGAAAGCGCCCCAGCACTAAAATATTATCCGAGCCTATCACAGAGCTCTTAGGGTCTGTCACGCCGACTTCGGTCAGGTAGGCAGTAATGCTTGGTCCAGGCTGCCGACAGGTTTAAGTGCCAAATACTCCCCTAATACGGCCGTTCAGGTACCAACCTCGGCTCGTTTCTCATCAGTGTGAAAGTCTACATTCGCACGTTGTTCTCGCTTTATCGTTTGAGGTGCTCCAACAAATCATCGGGATACGGAATGGGCGCTCCAAGAGCGCCACGAACCTCCGGCCCATCAGGTTTACACCGTCACACCATCTTGATGTGTTTACACTCTTCCCCGAGCGTCCGATTAGTTGGCGGGTCTAATCAATGGCAAAACCTTGTCCATCAGTGGGGTAAGCTCGTTGTTGTACGAGATTTGATTGGCTGAAATCAGCACATCTATGCCGTTCCCCAGCAGTTCCAGCACTTTTTCGACGCTCATACCGAAACCACCGGCGAAATTTCTACCGTTGCAGATCATAAAATCGATGGACTTTCCACGTTCGAGATCGGGCAACAATCGCCTGGATGCCATCCCGCCAAGGCTTCCCAATCACGTCGCCTATCATCAGTATACGCGAGAACCTCAGCTCCTCAATCTAGTTGCACTCATGGAATTTCTGGTATTGAAAAAGGGACCCATCAGCCGGAGTTTCCCGCCACTGGATCCCTTATAGCTAGCCGTACTGTCACTCGTTTAAGGCGTTATTTAGCGTATTCTACGTTGCGCGTCTCCCGAATCACGGTCACTTTGATCTGACCAGGAAAGACGAGGTCTTCCTCCACTTTTTTGGCGATATTCCGGGCCAATGTGGCGGCTTCCATATCATTCAGGTCGTCTGGCTTAACCATTACCCGAACTTCGCGGCCCGCCTGGATGGCGAAGACCCTTTCGACACCATTAAAGCTGGTTGCGACCTCTTCAAGTTCTTTGAGCCGTTTAACATACAACTCCAAGGACTCTCTACGGGCGCCGGGCCGCGATGCGCTGATTGCGTCGGCTGTGGCAACCAAGAACGACTCCACTGTCTCATGGTCATCGCTATGGTGTTCCAAAATCCCTCGGTAGGAACTGTGGTTTATACCGTGCTTCCGGGCTATCTCAGCGCCAATCTCGGCGTGAGGGCCAGAGACTTCGTGGGTAACCGCCTTGCCGATGTCATGCAGTAGGCCGCCCATCTTAGCAACCTGTACATTTGCGCCGGCTTCCGCGGCCAGCATCCCTGAGAGTAACGAGACCTCTATTGAGTGCTTTAACACATTTTCGCCGTAGCTGTAGCGATATTTGAGCTGGCCCAGTA
>CAJWGH010000104.1 GCA_913031095.1 uncultured Chloroflexota bacterium
CTGCGGCGAGACATATTTACCGCCGATATCACCGATGTTCTCCGGGCAGGTACCACCGCCCTGAAGTCGGCCTTGGACTCGGTGGTGGCGGGTTCCGCCAAACATGTTCTGGTGGTGGCCAGCGACAACCGCCAAGGTGCACCCAAAGGTGAGGCTGAGCGAAACTCAGGGGACGGGGCGGCAGCGTTCGTCATCTCCAATGAAGGAATCATCGCCGAGCAGGCCGGGTTCCACACAATCACTGAAAGCTTGATCGACACATGGCGCAGCGCCGGAGACCGATTCATCCGATCGTGGGAAGACCGATTCGCGATCGAAGAAGGTCTGGAAAGGATATTGGCAGAGGCCATCTCCGGTTTCTTCGATAAGGAAGGGTTGTCCGTCAAGGACGTAGCCAAACTGGCCTTGTACTCTCCCGACGCCCGCCGGCATGGCCAACTGGCACGGCAACTGGGATTCCAGGCGGATCAGGTACAGGACCCTCTCTTTGGCCGCATGGGCAACACTGGCACCGCCTTCCCATTGATGCTACTGGCCAGCGCCTTGGAAGACAGGGCACCAGACCAGTTGCTGCTCGCCGTGTCCTACGGCGACGGCAGCGACGTCCTCGGCTTCCGCACAACACCGAACATCGCAGCGCCAGGGTCCGGGTTGAGCGTATCAGGCTATCTGGACTCGGGTCAGGTGTTGGACAGCTACGAGACATACGCCAAGTGGCGCGATGTCTGGCTCACCGATTCCGCTTCGCGCCGCCCCCAAGCCCAGGCACCTTCGGTCACGGCGATGTGGCGGGAAAGCGACCAGAACATCAAATTCCACGGGGCCGTCTGCAACCAGTGCGGCTACGTGCAATATCCTCCCCAACGGGTATGCGTCGAATGTCAGACCAAGGACGACTCGGCCCCCGTCCGGCTCAGCGACAAGCCGGGCACGGTGTTCACATACTCGCTGGACTACCTTGCCGGTACAGTGGACATGCCCTTAGCCATCGCCGTAGTGGACTTCGAGGCTGGTGGTCGGGTGCTTTGTATGATGACCGACCGTGAGGTCGATGAAGTCAAGATTGGCCTTCAGGTAGAGATGAGCTTCCGGAAACTCCGGGTGGTAAACGGGATACACAATTACTATTGGAAAGCGGTGCCGGTGCGTAAGGCCGCTTAGCGCCCTGACGCTATAATTGCGTCAGGCGACGAGGAGTAGGAGAAAGTCATGAGCGGGATCAAAGACCGAGTGGCAGTTATCGGTATGGGCTGCAGCAAGTTCGGAGAACGTTGGGACTCAAGCTCGTCGGACCTGATCGTCGAAGCGGCATACGAAGCGTTTGAAGACGCCGGTATCGAAGGGAAAGACGTCCAGGCCGCCTGGCTAGGCACGGTGGGTTCCTTCCGGACGGGGCAGCCGCTGGCAGCCGCCCTGAAGCTGGACTATATCCCCATCACCCGAGTGGAGAATGCTTGCGCCACCGCCACAGACGCCTTCCGAAACGCCTGCTACGCCGTGGCAGCTGGTATCTATGACATCGTCCTGGCCGTAGGCGTGGAAAAACTCAAAGACTCAGGCTTCTCCGGCTTAGCCGTAGCTGAACCTGCGGGTGCTGACGTGAACCCGCCGGTTCCACCACCTTCTCAGTTTGCCCTGGCTGCGACCCGCTATTTCCACCAGTACGACATTCCCTATGAGGAAGGGAAAATGACCCTGGCCCAGATCGCGGCCAAGAACCACCACAATGGGACCATGAGCCCCAAGGCTCACTTCCAACGAGAGGTGAGCGCCGACCAGGTGGCCAACGCTCCCATGGTGGCCTGGCCCCTCGGTCTCTTCGATTGCTGTGGAGTCTCAGACGGCGCGGCCGCAGCCATCATAACCACGCCTGAGATCGCCAAGACTTTTCGAGACGATTACATATTGGTCAAAGGGCTAGGCCTCTCAGTAGGCGCCTTTGGTATCATGCGCAACGACTGGGATTTCACCCACTTCCCTGAGAGCGTCCGGGCCAGCCAGGCTGCCTATCAGGAAGCCGGTATCTCCGACCCTCGCCAAGAGATCGACCTCGCCATGGTGCACGACTGCTTTACTATCACGGAGCTAATCATCTATGAAGACCTGGGATTCAGCCCCCGGGGCCGCGCCAGCGACGATGTGGCTGCAGGCACCTTCAGTCTGGAAGGAGAACTACCGGTGAACACCGATGGTGGCCTGAAATGCTTCGGCCATCCTATCGGGGCCAGCGGCATCCGCATGATCTACGAGGTCTACAAGCAACTCCAAGGTAAAGCCGAAAAACGTCAACTGAAAGACCCAACCCTGGGCCTTACCCACAATCTTGGCGGCCGCCCCGGCTCTTTCACTTGCTCAGTAGCTCTGTTCGGCACCCGAGACTAGGCCCTGCAACGGTGTTTTGACCTTCGGTCTCGGGTACATTCGCGTTGCTGTTACACATATTTTTATAGTCGCCCTCCGAGCGGTTCCTCTAAACTTCTGACCCGTTGAAAGAGCGCAACCACCAGACCATGGCCATCTGCAAATCATCTTCCTTCTCCGAGATCAATGCTCTTTCTTACGCCTGCGATAATTTGTGTCCGAGTTTATAGCCTCAACATTAGACATAATCTTAAATTTTGTTTAAAATCTGACTAATAAATCGTTGTGCCGGAGCCAATCTGGCTGGAATAATCGTGGTGACATATGTTGGGAGTGAGTGTAGCCGTGATGTCATCCGTAAATGACCCCAAGTTCACAAGGGCCCTTTGGTAGCGACAGATGTCGTACAGGTCGTAGCGAGAGGCGCGGACGTCGCCTTTGTCATCGATGAAGACGCTCCCTTCGACGTCGTTACAACCGAGTTGAAGGAATATCTGGCTAGCCAGAGCGGCCTGTGGTCAAAAGGCGATATAACCCTGAACGTCGGCCAACGGATGCTGGCCAGGGGCGAACTGGCCCAGATCAAGTCGATCATCGAGACCACATCTGGCCTGACTGTGACTCGTTTCTGGTTCGCGCCCGAATCTTTGGACAACGGCGTGCTTCAGGTGGAAGCAAAACCGCCAAAGTCAGCTAAGCCAGACGCCAGTGCCGTCCACAGCCGTCCGTCCCACAATGAGATTGTTATCCCTGAACCCGCCCCGGAGGCCACCGCCGCGCCCGCATCTGCGGTGGAATCGATCATCGAGAGCCTCAAGAGCCGGCACAACAAGAACGGGGCGCGCAACCGGAATATCACTGAAGCGCTTTTCATCAAGTCCACCTTCCGGTCCGGCGAGTCTTTGCACCATCACGGCGATGTAGTGGTTTTGGCCGACGTGAACCCCGGCGCAGAGATACGGGCCGACGGTGACATAGTCGTTGTCGGCTCCCTCAAAGGGTGGGTCCATGCCGGAGCGTCCGGCGACAATAAAGCAGTAATCGTCGCTCTGGACATCCCTGCATCCAAGTTCCAGATCGCGAAATATGAAGGCGGCCCGCCTACATCAGCGCGGCGCAGATCAAATTCGTTAGCCTCCGGCCCAAAGATCGCCTACGTACGGAGCCGCTCTATCCACGTAGCGCCCTTCGCGGGTCGGTTTGCGAGATACAGCAAAGGAGTACCTTATGACGGGTAAGACCATCGTTATAACGTCGGGTAAAGGGGGAGTGGGTAAGACCACCGCAACCGCCAACATCGGAACAGGCCTGGCCATGAGGGGTCACAAGGTGGTGGTGGTCGACACCGACATCGGCCTCCGCAACTTGGACGTCATCATGGGCCTGGAGAACCGCATCGTCTACGACCTGGTAAACGTGATCGAAGGCACTTGCAAACTTAACCAGGCGATGATCGGCGACAAGCACGATTACGAGCTGTTCTTGATTCCCGCAGCCCAGACCAGGGACAAGAACAGCATCGAACCGGAACAACTGCGTGAGATGTGCGCTGAACTGGAGAAAGAGTTCGATTACGTGCTCATTGATTGTCCGGCCGGGATCGAGCAAGGCTTCAAGAACGCCACCGCCGCTGCCCAGGAAGCTATCATCGTGACCACTCCGGAAGTCTCGGCTATCCGGGACGCCGACCGAGTCATCGGTTTGCTGGAGTCGTCGGGGCTACACCGGCCCCGGCTCATCATCAACCGCATCGCGCCAGACATGGTCAAGCGAGGCGACATGATGGATCAGAAGGACGTGGAAAGCCTGTTAGCGGTGGAGGTGATAGGGTTGGTTCCAGCTGACGAACACACCGTGGTCGCGGCCAACCGGGGAGTACCGGTAGTGCACAATTCCAAGTCGTCAGCCGGTGGCGCGTTCCTTAGGATCGCCGCCCGTGTGGATGGCGAAGATATCCCATTGATGGACCTAGAACCAAAGACTGGCCTTTTCTCAAAATTCAAGGGGATGGTCGGAATGAACGGGAGGGCCTACTCTCATGCGTGAACTACTGCGTTGGCTCTTCAATCTGAACGGCAAAGAACTGGACCAAGCCACCGAGGAGCTGTCCAAAGATACTGCCAAACAACGCCTCAAACTGGTACTGATCCAGGACCGGCTTGAGCTGGCGCCGGAGAAACTGGAAGATATGAAGAAGGAGATCTGGGAAGTGGTCTCCAAGTACATGGTCGTCGACGATGACTTCATGGAATTTGAAGTACGACGGCTGGACGACCTGACAGTCTTGGTCTCCAACATAGAGGTTAAAGACCTGAGCGATCTGACCTTGGAGCCCGCGACCTAGGGTTACGGATAGGTTAACTGAAAGGGGCGCTGCTGAAATCAGCAGCGCCCCTTTCGTAATCCCAGCCTGCTTCGTAAACTATTATCCAGTAAGACAGCGGGTTTTCCCAAACAATCCCTTCGAACAGCTCAGTATGCGCAGAAGTGCGGTTGGGATCCTATTTACTCTTGGTTATCTCGGCCAGCGTAATCTATATTGACCCTTGGTTCCCCCCCGCCTATCATTGGCTCATATTCCGATGCACGGGAAGAATAATTGGCCAGTTCAA
>CAJWGH010000105.1 GCA_913031095.1 uncultured Chloroflexota bacterium
TTGATCCGAGGCAAATCACGATAAAGTCTAACCAACCAATCTTGATCCACAAGCGATATGGACACCGCAGCTTGGCAAGAATCGAGGGCTGGAGTTAGCTTCTCCCGTTGACCAATCTACGGGCCTCGCTGGCGACCGCCTCCGCAGTGATGCCAAAATTCTCGTAGAGAACACCAGCAGGAGCGGATGCGCCATACGAGTTCATGCCTACGGAAGCGCCGTCCAAGCCAACGTACCGTTCCCATCCCTTGGTAGTCCCAGCTTCCACTGAAACACGCGCGCGAAGAGAAGGGGGTAGGACTAGGTCTCGGTATTCCTTTGGTTGGTCATCAAAGACCTCCCATGAAGGCATAGATACGACCCTGGATGAAATCCCTTCATGTTCCAGTGTTTGCCCCGCTTCAAGGGCTATATGTACCTCGGACCCCGTTGCGATGAGCACCACTTGAGGAGAATCACTGCTCTCCCAAAGGGTGTAACCGCCCTTAAGAACACCGTCGGCTGATGGCAATTTGGACCGGTCCAGCACCGGAAGATTCTGCCGGGTGAAGGCCATAGCGGTTGGGCCGTCCTGGCGGGTAAGCGCCGCACGCCATGCCTCGACAGTTTCAGTGGCGTCGGCGGGCCGACTTACCACCAAACCAGGTATCTCTCGTAAAGACATGAGGTGCTCAATCGGCTGATGCGTTGGGCCGTCTTCACCAACGCCGATCGAGTCGTGAGAGAACACGTAGATGACTTGCTGTCCCATCAGTGCGCCCAAGCGTATGGCGGGGCGCATGTAGTCTGAGAAAACGAGGAAGGTGGCGGTGTAAGGGATGGCCCCACCGTGCAATGCCAAACCGTTGGCTACGGCCCCCATGGCATGCTCCCTAACGCCAAAATGCAAGTTGTGGCCAGAGAACTTTCCTCCACCAATGTCACCTCGGTCGCTAAGGTGAGTCCTGGTAGACGGTGCCAAGTCTGCGGATCCGCCAAGGAACGCAGGAACGCCTTTGGAGATTGCGTTCATTACTTGGCCGGAGGCTGATCGAGTTGCTATGGGGTCGGAATTTTCGAACATCCCATTCAGAGCATCTTCCCAGCCGGCGGGCAAGCGTCCTTGCAGGGCGTCGTCAAGTTGTTGGGCCTCTTCGGGATATGCCTCCCGGAATTCACTAAAAGCTAAGTTCCAGTCGGTTTGTCGGGTCGTTCCTTCCTCGGAAGCCCGTCCCAAGTGAACGCTAACCTCAGGAGGCACGAAGAACGATTCGGTAGGCTCCCACTCCAGGTTCTCTTTGGCTAGACTCACTTCATCATCGCCAAGAGGGTCTCCGTGGGCCGAAGCTGTCCCCGCTTTGTTGGGGCTGCCGTAACCGATCACTGTCGTGCAAACGATCAGGGTTGGCTTCTCCGTCTCAGCTTTCGCCGTGGCGATGGCTGTCGAAACTGCTTCCATGTCATTCCCATCGATGTTGTTGATGACGTGCCAACCGTATGCGTGGAAGCGCTGTCCGACGTTTTCCCGGAAGGTGATATCGGTATTGCCCTCGATGGAAATCTCATTGTCGTCATAAAGCATCACTAGCTTACCAAGCCCAAGAGTACCTGCCATCGACGCCGCTTCCGAAGTAATGCCCTCTTGGAGATCGCCGTCGGAGACTATGGCGTAGGTGTGATGATCGATAATCTCATGGCCCGGTTTGTTAAACCGGCTAGCTAGCCAACGCTCGGCCAAAGCCATGCCGACAGCGTTTCCGAAGCCTTGGCCAAGTGGTCCGGTAGTGGCCTCTACACCGGGGGTTACGCCGTATTCGGGATGGCCTGGGGTCTTGCTGCCCCACTGGCGGAACTGCTTGAGTTCGTCCAATGAGAGGTCGTAACCGGTCAGGTGGAGCAGCGAGTAAAGCAGGGCTGAGGCGTGGCCTGGAGACAACACGAAGCGGTCGCGATTTGGCCAGGTCGGGTCTAATGGGTTGTGGGAAAGGAACCTATCCCAAAGGGCGTAGGCCATTGGCGCTTGGCCCATCGGTGCGCCGGGGTGTCCGGATTTTGCTTTCTGGACCGAATCTACTGCTAGGAATCGGATGGTGTTTATACAGAGTTGATCAAGAGCCTGGTCTGCCAAGGTAGAACCCCCTAACGTTTACCAGACGTTTCCAAGATAACCAGAAATCCGAGATTCTGAGCGGTGTCAAAATCCCTTGGTTATGTTAGCGAACGCGACGCATGTTGTCACTATTCTTTTGACCGCAACTAATCAGCAAAATTTAGCGCCTTACAAACAAGGATCATGGGCTGGTTAAGCCGAATCTCTGTAGGGTTATCAGGTTCGGGTAACAGCGACAAAATGAGGTGTTCTTCCGAGGTATTCCGGGTTCGCAAGTTTGCTCAGTGAGAGCGCGACGGTCGATGATTGACTAAAAAAGGGGCGGTAACAATTAGGTTTCCACCGGTCCTTGCAAAAGTAGGAGTGCAGCCACGTCGATTTTTCTCCTTTCAACAATCTTGGTGACCAATTAATAAGGGCGGGTTTATAACCCGCCCTTGCGTTTGATTGACCTGGTCTCAACAACCTTAGGACAATTGTTTGGAGTTAGCCAACGCCGGGAATATCTTGTCTCTAAAGGCGGCCAACTCGCCTGTGGCGAACTCGTAGGTTTGGTCGGTCATCAGATAGAGGTGCTCCATGCCTGCGGCTTCTGCTTGCTTGATCCGTTCTGCGCAGTATTCTGGAGAGCCGATGAGACCCATGGTGTCACACAGTTGGGCTAGAGCGTCGTCGGGTAGGAATGCGCACAGTTCTTTGGCTTTTTCCCAGTCCTCAGCATGCGGGACATCGGGGTAGAGATCCCAGAGGCCACGTGGCAATTCAAATTCTGAGAAATCCAAACCAGCGGCCTTGAGCCAGCGAGAGTAGGTTGGTTCCATCAGTCGTTGGACCGCCAAAGGCCGGGCTATCTCCCTGGCTTCTTGGAGGTCGTCTCGGATGATGGTGGTGCAGGTGTAGATCGTCTCGATGTCGTTGGGATTTCGCCCTGCAGCCTTAGCGCCGTCAAATATGATTTCTCGGGATTCGGCTACCTGATTCGGGTGGATTCCGGTCATCAAAAGCGCGCCGTCGGCGACCTCACCGGCAACTTTCATTACCCTGGGCCCCGTGGCAGCGATGTAAACCGGGGTGGACACCCCTCCGCCGTGCTTCATTCGGCTAGTGGTGTCGCCAAAATCGTACTCGCCTCCGCCCATCAGGTCTTTCATCATGACGACCGAGTCGCGCATCTGCCGGACAGTTGCCGGTGGTATGCCGATGACATTGGCGGAACTATAACCCCGCCCAATCCAGATCTGAGCACGGCCCGGCGCAACTTCAGAGACCGTCTGCGCAGCAGATGCCAGCACCGAGGGATGCCGTGTTACTGGGTTGGTGACGGCCGACGCGACGTTGATGGTCTTCGTGTTGAGCAGTGCGTGCGCCATGGAAACGAAAACGTCCCGTTCCAGCATCTGGGAGTCCAACATTCCTACGCCGTTGAAACCAGCTGCCTCGCACTCCTGTACAAAGGCCGTGACTTCAGGAATGGGCTTACAAGGGGGTACTCTTAGGTCTATCTTGATTGCCATGATTCCTCCTTCACTTGGTTGCTAGTGGATACGCATTATCTGGTCAGCTCTTCACGCAAACGCTTTATCACTAATGCATTCTCTTCTTCGGTCAGGTTCAGCGGGTCGACTGCCAGTTCGTCAGGTTGTCCGAGGAAGTGTAGATAGATAGGGGTTTCGCCCTCCGTCATGGCGTTCAGGATCTCATCTCTGGTGGGGCCATTCCAATCTGGTCCAAATTTCATGACCGCGTGGGGGATCAGATAGTCGTGGTTGTCATGCTCTAGGGTGATCTTAAGGCCTGGTATTTCACTGAGTGCGTCCACCACCTGTTCGGCCAGCACCCGGTAGGCCCGCATCTCCACTTCCTCATCTTCTTCCAGAAACATATTCAACGCGGTAATCAGCCCTACCACTTCCTCTTTGGCGACCTTCATCGGCCGGCCCAAGAACTGCGCTGGATTTGCGTGGGCCGCGGCGGCCTCGATGAGGTCTGCGCGGCCACAGAGGATACCTGTGCCCTGAGGGCCCCGAATACCCTTTCCGCCACTGAACGACACCATATCGGCGCCATCAGCCAAGAATTTCTTGAGGTTCTCACGGGGCGGGAGCATGGAAGCGGCGTCGACGACGACGGGAACGCCCTTGCTGTGGGCGATCTCACAGACCTGTGCCAGAGGGATGGCCCTGCGGTTGGTCATAGGGGCACAGAGGAATGCCACGGCAGCGGTGTTTACCCCGATGGCGCCTTCCAGCTCCCAAGGGTGGGAGTACCTGGAATCGCCTATCTCCACCAGTTTGGCCCCACCGGCCCGGTAAGCCTGTTCGTAGGGGAAGCGGTGCATGTTTTGGATTATGAACTCGTCTTTCATTCCCGTGGTGTCGGGCAACTGACGCATCTTAACCGGGTCTTTCCCTGCAATGCAGGCCGCAGCTTGAAGGACCAATCCACCGGCCGCGCCGCTGCAGACAAATCCTGCTTCGGCCCCAGTCAGCCGGGCTATGTCTTCGCCAGCTTTGCGGTTTAGGTCTTCTACGTTCACCATGATTCGTGCAGCCCCTGCCATGACTTCCAGCACCTCAGGTCTGGTCCGTGTCCCTCCGTACTTGGTGACTGAACCGGCAGCATTTATAACTGGTTTTACACCTAGACGTTGGTAAGCTTGGCTTGCATCTAAGGGTATTCCGGGCATATTGTCCTCCTCTGGCGTATTACCCGACCGCGTGGACGTCGCGCCACATTATAGCAACTCTTCCAGCCTGGCAGTGTGCTAGAATTGGCAACCGAACCCATGGGCAATTACAGGCATAACCCAGCAAAAATATCGTGGGAGTTAGAGATGGACCAGCTAGATGTGCAGACCAAGATCGGTC
>CAJWGH010000106.1 GCA_913031095.1 uncultured Chloroflexota bacterium
ATTCCGGAGCTTTCACCCAATAATCGCTGCCGACCTTTTCCTGTCAGGGAGCCAAAAGGTTCGCCCATCATCCTGATGATTACCAGTGGACTCGGTTCGAATACAACGCCCTAATAGGACGGGAGATTGTATAGATCATGACTGTTCCAAAGATCAATCCGGTCCGCGGCGAGATATTCGGTATACGCGAGGTAGATTGCATGTTGGTCTGCTCTTTTTCCTGCCGTTCGGGCTATTCGGGAATCGTATCCTACGTCCGTATATTTTGACTTCTAACCACTCGAGGGAGGCAAACATTGGCTGACTTGACCTCAGACAAACTGGAAGTCGACGCCAATTTTGAGGCAGCACAGGAGTTCTATCTAGAGCGCGGCTGGACCGACGGTCTGCCCATCGTGCCGCCCACAATCGAGAGGGTCGAAGCTATGCTGGCGGCCACGCCTCGTGACCCGCAAGAAATCATCGGCGAGATACCTCCCAATTGGGGTTCGGCCACGGTAGAGAAGCTGGCTATAAACGCGGTTATGGCTGGGTGTAAGCCAAAGTATCTGCCGGTTGTCATCACGGCCGTGGAAGCTATGTGCGACCCTGTGTTCAACCTCTACGCCATCCAGGCCACTACCCATCCCTGTGCCCCGCTCATTATCGTGAATGGCCCCATCTGTGACGAGCTTGGCCTGCACGGCGGCTCGGGCGCCTTTGGCCCGGGCTGGCGTCCTAATGCGACTATTGGACGCGCTGTGAGATTGGCGCAGCTGAATGTAGGCGGGGCCCGTCCGGGAGTAGGGGACATGTCCACTCAAGGAGCGCCGTCCAAGTACACCTACTGTGTGCCTGAGAATCAGGAGGCCAATCCTTGGGAGGCGTTGCACATCGAACGCGGTTTCGGCGTTGAGCAGAGCACGGTAACCGTTTTAGCAGGCGAACCGCCTCACAATATCAATGACCACTCTGGCAGCAGCGCGGAGGACATCCTGACTATCGTCGCCGGGGCCATCTCCATCACCGGAGCAAACAACGCCTACACCGGCGGCGAGACACTGCTGGCCCTGGGCCCGGAGCACGCTGCCACCATTGCTGATGACGGGTTCGGTAAGAGGGAAATCAGGGAATGGTTGCACCAGAACGCACGTATCCCTCTTGAGCGTTACACCCACGCCACCATGATGGAGCGGTTTGACAAAATCCCTGACGGCCCAGTGCCCATGGTGGTGGATCCGGACCTCCTAATGATTATTGTCCTCGGCGGCCCCGGCAAGCACTCTTCCTGGGTACCTACGTTCGGCGGCTCAACCCACTCGGTAACGCGAGAGATTCGCACGATTTAAACAGAGATGTTGGCATCTCAATCCGATTCGATTGAGTATAGCTCCCATAATCAAATAGGTAATGCACCGTTGTGGCGATATGGCTAGCGGTTTGTAGGAGGACAAGCTGGCCGGGTTGGGATGCTGGTTATTTGCCATTTCGGTGGTTTCCGCCGGGGAGATTCCTGATTGTTTGGAGGATGCCGAGAATCAAGCGATTCAACTATTTGTTACGCCCACATTTGAGATGATCGTTCCAGGCGATGAAGTTACAGACGCAACGCCGAATACGGGAAGCCTATTACTTCCGTACCAGCTCCTATTCAAACGCAGAGGAATACGATAAACCAATCACGGACTATAAAGAGGCCGTCTGTTTGAATCTTGACGGTTCGATGTCCTTCGCTCAGCGGGGTCTGGCCTATTTTTGGATAGGGGATACGGGTTCGGGTAAAGCAAACGCGGTTTGGGCCATCAACATTAATATCAAGTACGATATTGGCCAGCTACGAACTGGAATTTGCATGCGATGATTTAGCCGGTAAATGCATCAACATAACAAAAATAATGAGACCGGGCTGAACCAGGGTGGTTGAATAATATCTTCGGACTATAAATATCAAAAAATCACCGCTGATTGACGCCATATTCCCGACCCCCTAAACTTTTCCGTGATAAGTCGCCATCATTGGAGGGCAATCGTGTCCAACAAAGGTTTCTCTCACATAGGACTTTCCACCCTTGACCTGGACAAGACCCGGGAATTCTACGAGGGCTTACTTGGATTCAAGGTCGTCCGCTGCGACATCATCAAGATCAAAGAGGGCGGCACGATTCGGCACATGTTCATCGAGGTCGGCCGCGACCAACTGATTGCGTTCATGGAACCCAATAATGTTGATGCCATTCCCACGAACTACGACGCCGGAATCAACGACGGCTTGGGCGTGCCCGGCCCCTTCTACCATTTCGCCTTTGAGGCCGGATCAGTAGCTGCGCTGGAGGCCAAACGGTTGGAGTTGATTGGCAATGGGCTAACGGTAACCGACGTGGTTGACCACGAGTGGGCCAAGTCGATTTACCTCAAGGACCCCAACGGCATTTCCCTGGAGTTCTGTTGCCTCACCCGCGATGTAGGCAATGAAGACGACGTCACCATGCAGGAAAGAGCTGAAGTGTCCATCGAGAGATGGCTGGGCGACAACTATATCAACGCCAGGATCAGTTCTAGAGTCGAGGAACCTGCGCTCGCAGACGACTAGAAAAACCCGCGGCTAAAGGAATTCTAGCCCTCGTCTCTAGGCGGGGGTTTTTTATTGTCAGACCCAGAACTTGTTAAGGAGAGATAGTGAACGGGGAATTTCTTAGCACCACATTGGTTGGCAGCTATCCCCAACCCGATTGGCTGATCGACCGTGAGGCGTTGTCTCATGTAGTGCCCAGAGTGCGGCAAACGGGGCTTTGGCGTGTTGCCGACCAATTTCTGGAGATGGCTCAAGACGATGCCACCCTGCTGTGCATCGCCGAGATGGAACGGGCAGGCGTCGAGTTGATCACCGATGGCGAGATCAGGCGGGAGAGTTACTCAAACCGGTTCGCCACCGCCCTCGACGGTGTGGACATAGATAATCCAGGGCAGGTATTGGGCAGGAGCGGACAGCCGACTGTTGTCCCTCGTGTGGTAGGCCCGATCAAACGTAGCAGGCCGGTGCAGGTGAGGGATGTGGAGTTCCTGCGGGCCAACACAGACCACCGGATTAAGGCCACAATACCCGGCCCATTCACTATGTCCCAGCAGGCGCAGAACGAATATTACCCGGACCGGGAGTCGCTGGCCATGGACTACGCGGTGGCCGTAAACGATGAAGTGAAAGCCCTATTCCAGGCCGGAGCAGATGTTGTCCAGTTGGACGAGCCGTGGCTCCAAGCCCACGCAGCCGCCGCCAAAGAGTTCGGCGTTCAAGCCATAAACAAGGCCCTAGAAGATGTTACCGGCACGACCGGCCTGCACCTGTGTTTCGGCTACGCAGCCGTGGTTAAGGGCAAGGCATCCAGGTACGATTTCTTGACGGAGCTTGAGGATTCGGTAGTTGATCTGGTTTCTATAGAAACTGCCCAGCCGAACCTTGATCTGTCAGTGTTGGCCAGGCTCCCAAGTAAGACCATGGTTGTGGGGGTGTTGGATTTGGAGAACCCCAAGGTAGAGACACCCGAGGCAGTGGGTGTCCGAGTCAAAGAGGCGTTGAAATATCTGCCGCCCGAACAACTGATGCTGGCCCCGGATTGCGGCATGAAATATCTGCCTCGAGGAATCGCATTTGCCAAACTACGGGCGATGGTGAAGGGAGTGGAGTCGGTCAAGGGATCTCTGAGGTAGCTCCCGGTCGTAATTCCGCAGAAACCGGAATCTACTGCATCGAGATTGCCCGGTGAGCTTCGTAGGACTTATCGAGAGAGGCCGCTCCTAGGCTGACCCTTCCCGGTGCGTGGGAAAGGTAATCATCTTTGGCATTCTGCGAAGACCGAACATGATTACGGCCGCAGCTTGGTCAAATCTACCCCCATAGTGATAATGTAGGGACTTGGACTCCAGGCATGAATGGGAGAGAGTTTTGAAAGTCCTGCTCATCGCAACTAACCGCCACGGGCGATGGATGACCAATTATCAGGCCCAACCCCTCCCGTTAGGCTTGGCCTACATCGCCGGGTACCTAGACCCTGAACAACATTCCACCAAGATGTTGGATCTCATGTTCGCCGATGACTATCTGGGCGAAGTAGAAAGAGTTGTGAAAGATTTCCAGCCGGGATTGGTGGGGCTGTCAATGCGTAACCTGGACAACGGAAGCAACCTGCACCCGGAGTCGGTGCTGCCGATCACCAAGGAGGTCATAGCACGGATCAGGTCGATTAGCGATGCAACCATCGCTTGCGGAGGCCCCGCTTTCAGTATCCTTCCAGAGGTGTGCTTCGATCTCGTTGGGCCCGACGTAGGAATTACGGGGAGTGGCGGCGATTCTTTTGCCGACCTTGCTGACCGTCTGGAACGCGGGGAGCCCTACGAAGACTTGCCGGGTGTAGTGTACCGGTCAGGTGGCAATGTCACAGCTACTGAACAACAACCGACATCAGGTGTGATGAAGCCGCCCCGCCTGGAGGAATTGGATCTTGGAAGGTATGCCGAAGCCGGTTTCGGAATAGGTGTCATCACGAAATGGTTCAGCACGCAGACATCGGGCGATCCAGACCGGCAAAACCTGCGGCCCATCCAAGACGTGCTTGACGAAGTTAAGGATTTGAGGCTTCGTTTGGGACTGGGCAAATTCTTCTTTATCGCCAACGGTTTCAACCTACCCGTTGATCACGCCAAAGCATTCTGTAGTGCTTTGATTGAGTCCAACCTGAAGATCGAATGGAACACCGGCCTTGTCGCCAGCGGCTGCGATTCGGAGCTGATTGGTCTGATGAAAGAATCAGGATGTGGTCTGGCGATAATCGGTGACTTAGTCGTCGATGCCTACGATCCGGAAGACTTGGCCGCGCGCCTGGACCAGATGCTTCAGGTCTGCCGATTGTGTGAGGAAGGCGGCCTTGCTTACGCCGTTGGTCAGACCTTCGGTGCACCAGGAGAGACCAG
>CAJWGH010000107.1 GCA_913031095.1 uncultured Chloroflexota bacterium
AAGCACCCATACCAAGAAGGGATCAAAGCCCAACCGGGCATAGAATTCTAGTTCCTATTCGGGAACCGAAATATCGCCCCGCTTCTCGTCGGGGCTGAAAGAGACTAAATGGCCATATCAGACCTTATCGACCACACGATAAATCAGATCGCTCCCCTGGACGAAGAGGCGATGGGCGCCGCCAGGGCCAGACAGGACCAACTGACCAAACCCCTGGGCAGTCTGGGCCGCCTGGAAGCGCTCTCTATACAGCTTGCCGGAATATTTGGTGAGCCCACACCAAATATCATCAATAAAATTGTGGTGTTGGCAGCCGGGGACCACGGCGTGGTGGTTGAGGGAGTTAGCGCCTATCCGCAGGACGTCACCCCAGCCATGGTGATGAACTTCTTGGGCGGTGGCGCCGCTATCAATGTGCTGGCTACCCATGCTGGAGCTGATATCGTGGTCATAGACGCTGGTGTCGCTGCTGACCTTCCATCTCACCCATCCCTTCGCTCGGCCAAGGTTGGGCGGGGTACTGATAACATCGCTATTGGGCCTGCCATGAGCCGGGAGCAGGCCATCCAGTGCCTGGAGACGGGGATCCAAGTCTGCCAGGAACAGATAGCAGCCGGCGCTGACCTATTCGCCTGCGGGGACATGGGCATCGGTAATACCACTCCGTCAAGCGCTATAACATCAGTGGTCACGGGAGCTGGAACGGACGTTACCACTGGCCGGGGCACGGGACTGGATGACGCGGGCCTGGCTCACAAAGCCGAAGTGGTGCAGCGCGCCATAGATGTTAATAAACCCGACCCCAAGGATGGCCTGGATATCCTGATGAAGGTTGGAGGGTTCGAGATCGGAGTCTTGGCCGGAGTTTTCTTGGGCGCTGCCGCCGGACGACGCCCCGTCATTGTTGATGGCTTTATATCTGGAGCAGCTGCATTGGTTGCCTACGTCATCGCGCCAGAAGCACGGCATAGGTTCATAGCCTCACACCAGTCCGTAGAGCCAGGCCACCGGCTAGGACTCAGCCATATGGGATTGGAGCCTCTTTTGGATATGGGTATGCGGCTGGGGGAAGGATCCGGAGCAGCCCTGTCGATGCACATAGTTGAAGCGGCCGCCAAGTGTCTCTCCGATATGACCACATTCGCCGAAGCGGGAGTATCAGAAAAGATCGAAGACGATAGCCAAGGGGCAGCATCCTGATCTCTTTCTGGCTTAATCCCTTTCGGCTGGCGGTGACTTTCCTCACCATCTTCCCGGTCTCGCATAACCTGGACCGAGACCCGCGGAACGTCAGCAACTCAAGGGCGTTTTACCCTGCAGTTGGCCTGCTGATGGGCCTGATTCTTATAGGCGTAGAGGAAGCATCCAGCCGCCTGTTCTCAGAACCCTTGACTGCTGCGTTCCTAGTGTCTGTCATGGTCATTGTCACCAGAGGCCTCCACCTAGACGGCTTGATGGATGTATTTGACGGAGTGTTCGGCGGCTTCACTCCAGAGCGTCGCTTGGAGATCATGCGTGACTCACGGGTCGGTGCCTTCGGCGTGGTTGGAGGCGTGACGGTCATGCTCCTCAAGTACGGTGCCCTGGTATCTCTATTGACGTTACCCGAACCCGGCAAAGAGTGGGCTCTGCTCCTTTTCCCGGCCCTGTCGCGATGGACCATGGTCGTTTTGCTTGGAGCTTTTCCCTATGCCCGCACCCAAGGACTCGGCTCGCAGTTCCACGATACAGATATAAAAATCGCCACAGCGGTGGCAGGCATATCTGCATTAGCCGTGTCAGTCTTGCTTGGAGGCTTTGCTGGACTGGGACTATTTTCCGGAGCGACGGTCGTGGCCTGGCTGATGGGGTGGTCGATAGCCAAGTCGCTGGGCGGACTCACTGGCGACACCTATGGGGCGACCAACGAGATCATCGAGACAACTGTGATAATCGGCGCCACTGCCTTTGCCACTCAAGGATGGCTGGAACCGCTGTCCGACCTGTTGGACCGATTTTGATGTTTTACAGTTCGGATGACCTGGCGGTCCTAGCCTTGGCTGTGTTGCTCGACCTTACTCTGGGTGAGCCGCCCACACGATTGCACCCAACGGTCTGGATGGGGCGTATGGTTGGGTTTCTGGAATCGCGGGCCCCCAAAGAAGGTCTTGCTGCGATAACGGCAGGCCTCCTGATAACCTTGTCCTTAGCCTTGTTTTGGGGAGCGGCGGCTTTCCTAGTGGCTTGGGGTCTCAAAGAGATACACACCATCGTTTACGTCGTGGTAGGCGCGGCATTGTTGAAAACGACTTTCTCGGTTCGGCTTTTGCACAAAGAGGCCTCCTTGGTACGGGAACACCTGGACCGGGGAGATATGGATCAAGTTAGAGCCCGGATGCCGTCCCTCGTCAGCCGCGACCCATCAGGCCTGACCGCCGAGCAGGCCACAGCTGCTACCGTTGAGTCGGTCTCTGAGAACATCAACGATAGCTTCTTAGCTCCCTGGCTGTTCTTTGCATTGTTCGGACTGCCAGGCGCATTCATATACCGCATGATTAATACGCTGGACAGTATGATAGGTTATCGGGGAGTCTACGAATATCTGGGGAAAGCGTCGGCTCGGTTGGATGACCTGGTCAACTTGATCCCGGCGCGGCTGGCCGGGCTGTTGTTGGTGGTATCCAGTGGGTTTTTGCCGGACCAGCAGATGGCTAGGGCATGGCGCATGATGTGGCTGCACCATAGCCGCACCAAGAGCCCCAACGCCGGTTGGACGATGAGCGGTATGGCCGGGGCTCTGGGAGTCCAACTTCAGAAAGCGGACCCAGAAGTTGGCTATCAGCTGGGCGAACCAGAACGGCCGATCGAACCCAAGGACATCTTACGCTCCGTCCAGTCCATGTACCTGGTGGGTTTATTCGGGATAGCAATAGCCATCGCGGTGACCTGCGCTAGAGGAAACGTTCTCTGAAGGCCAACTGATTTTGACTTCAAACCAGCACAATGAAAATACGGTGGGCCGCCGCCCAGTGCATGGCAGTATCAACCCTCGGGAGTTGCGCGCCCTCGGCCTGACGGCGGAAGAGCTATTAGATTTCAGCGCTAGTATCAGCCCTATCGGTCCGCCTGAAGGCGCTTGGGAGGCCATGCGAAGCGTTGATTTGGGCGCCTACCCAGATCCGGAATGCCTGGAACTCCGCGAGGCCATCAGCCGGTATCTTTCGACGCCATCTTCGATTCTGTCTATCCAACAAATCCTCATAGGAAACGGATCCACTGAAATATTCCACCTCTTAACTCGAGTTTTCCTATCTGATAACCGGGCTGCTTTGGTGTTGACTCCAACCTATGGGGAATACGACGGGGCCTGCCGCCTGTCTGGGGTGGAAATATTGAATCTCCAAGCTGACCTTTCTGGAGATTTCAGGTGGGACATCGAAGCGGCTACTCACATAATCGAAGACAAAAAACCGTCTCTGATCTTCGTCTGCAACCCCAACAACCCCACTGGCGTGTATCTTGACCAGGGCGAGGTTGAGGCGTTGGCTGAGGCTGCAAGGGATGCCGGCAGTCTTTTAGTGGTGGACGAAGCTTACCTGTCTTTCGTCGAACATCCCTGGGACTCTTTAGATCTGTTGGACCGGCCCGAAGTGGTGCTGGTGCGTTCCATGACCAAAGATTACGCCCAGGCCGCTCTCCGATTGGGTTACGCCATCGCTTCGGAGGAAGTGGTTGCCCGTTTGCGGCGATATCAACCCGACTGGAGTGTCAATGGACTAGCGCAGAAGGCGGGTATCTGTGCTCTAGACGACTCCGGTTATTTACCTGCAGCCAGGAAGTCGGTGGCCAGTTCCAAGAATTACCTCATCAGTGAAATGGGAGCGTTAGGCTTGGAGATCCCATCTTCTGAAGCCAATTTCTTGTTGATAAAGGTTGGAGACGCCGCCAAATGGCGGTCCATTCTTCTGACCAAAGGAATCGTCGTCAGGGATTGTACTTCTTTCGGCCTGCCCGAATACATACGTGTGGGTATTCGGCCCATAGGCGACTGTGAGCGGTTGGCAGCTGCCATTGCTGAAGTGACCCAAACCGGCATTGCTGAATAAAGTCCCAACCTTTAGAATCGGAGAGAATATCTGGTTCCGCTGATACAGCGATAGGAGCGCCTGCCATGGCTACTACAACATTTGGGAAAAGCGTCGGCGATAGTCGATTCAACGAGACGTTCGGTCCGCCTTCCGAGAGAGCCGTTCTGAAACTTAAAACTCACCTGACTCCTTATGTTCAAGAATTCATTAAGGCCGCTCCGTTTGTAGTCCAAGCAACTGCAGATGGTGAAGGGCGATGTGACGCATCCCCCAAAGGCGGCAAACCCGGGTTCATAAAAGTGATCGACGACAAACACTTGTTGTTCCCTGACGTTGCAGGCAACCGGCTCTTCCAGTCCTACCAGAACGTTGATCAAAATCCTTACGTCGGCCTGATCTTCTTCATCCCCGGTGTCAACGACACGGTTCGGGTTAATGGCAGGGTCAGTATTGTTAGCCAAGAAGACCTAGAGAAACGGGACGTGGTGTTGTCTCTCTACGAGACAGATGACAATTCTAAACACCTTCAGGGGATGCTGGTTGAGGTTGAAGAGGCCTATGGGCACTGCCCGAGGGCCTTGAATTTCTCCCACCTATGGGACGCGGGAGTGATAGCTGAGAATAAGACCAATTCCCCGATACCGGAGCGCACGGACGAGAACTACTACCAGCATGATCAGGGGAGTTAGGCGCATAGATTCGGCCTTCAGAACGCAGAACTAGCAGCTGAAAAACTGGCCCTGGACAGCGTCCGGGGCCAGTTTTTCATTTCCAGATCTGACCGGAAAACGGTGAGGCCGAT
>CAJWGH010000108.1 GCA_913031095.1 uncultured Chloroflexota bacterium
GGTTTGAGGTCGCCCGCCTAGAGCGCGTCGCCGAAGCCACTCCAGAGGTCTGGGACGAATGGAAACAACAGGCCCGTGACATCAAAGTCCACACCATCGAGCATCTGGACTATTACCTGGATTTGCTGCACACCAACGTCACCGCTGCCGGCGGCCAACTCCATTTCGCCAAAGACGCCGACCAGGCAAACGAGATCGTCGCCCACATTTCACGCACCCGGAACGTCAAGGTTGCCACCAAGAGCAAGAGCATGGTCTCAGAGGAGTTGGCACTGAACCCCATCCTGGAGGCCATCGGCGTTGAGGTCTGGGAGACCGACTTGGGTGAGTACATCATCCAATTAGCGGAAGAAACTCCCTCCCACCTGGTTGCTCCGGCACTGCACAAGTCGAAAGAAGACGTGGCCGAGCTGTTTGCCGAGAAGCTCGGCATCCCGTATGACGAGGACATCTACCATATGGCCGCAACGGCCCGTGAGGTGCTCCGGGACAAGTTCATGGAGGCCGACCTAGGCATCAGCGGCGCCAACTTCGTGGTGGCTGAGACCGGCACCCTCGTGATTATCACGAACGAAGGCAACGGCCGCCTCTCCACCTCAGCCCCACGGATACACATCGGTATCACCGGCATGGAAAAGGTGATTCCGTCCATGCAAGACCTGTCAATCTTCCTGCGCCTGTTGCCCCGTTCTGCCACCGGCCAACGCATCACCAGCTACGTCAGTATGACCACCGGCCCGCGCCGCTCCGACGACGAAGACGGGCCCGAGGAATTCCACCTGGTTTTGGTAGACAACGGCCGTTCTCGAATGTTAGCCGACCCGGCGTTGCGAGAAGCTCTGTACTGCATCCGTTGCGGGGCCTGCCTGAACATCTGCCCTGTCTACGCGCGTATCGGCGGCCACGCCTACGGTTGGGTGTACCCCGGCCCCATCGGCGCGGTTGTGTCGCCCATGCTTGTCGGCTTGAAACGGGCCAAAGAACTGCCCCAGGCTTCCAGCCTCTGCGGAGCTTGCCGGGAGGTCTGCCCTATCAAGATCGACATCCCCAGGATGCTCTTGAACCTCCGCAACAAGACGGCAGAGAGTCCCGATAAAAACTTGCGTTCTGCTCCCAAGTCCGAACGTGCCTTGGCCGGTCTCTACGCGAAATTGATGAGCAGCCCGCGGCTGCTGGGAATAGCAGTTGGACTTGCAAATCTGCTCCAGAAAATGGAGCGAGTCTTGCCTTTCTCCCACCTGACCAAAGACCGCAAATGGATCAGGAATTCTCTGGTGCCGCCCTTATCAAGGTGGACCCGCTCGAGGGACCTGCCCGCTTTGCCCAAGCATACCTTCCACGACATCTGGAAGAAGGAGTTGTCCCGTGACGACTCCTGAGTCTTTGGGCACTCCCAAGTCTGAATTCTTGGCTGGTGTCCGCCAAGCACTCGGCCGTGCAGACCTTCCGCCGGCGGAGCCATACCCGCGCCTGACCGACACTATGACCGAACTGGAAGATCAAGCAAGCGAGGTTCGTCGCCGCTTGGCCGAGAACCTGCCCGCCCTCCTAAACCAGTTGGCTGACATGGCAGCCAAGGGTGGCTGGAATGTTCACAGGGCTTCTGGAACCGAGGAAGCCGTGGGGCAAGTAGAGGCCATTGTCAAAGCGTCTGGCGCCACCAAAATAGCCCGGTCTGCTCAAGAAGTCTTCGACCAGGTGCCCGTTGACGCCGCGTTAGCTAATCAGGGCGCCGAGGTAACCACGATAGCCCGGGATGACGAGAATCCTCGCGAGGTACTCCGGGAAGAGATACGGCAGTCGGGTGTTGGCATCACCGGTGCCGATTACGCCGTAGCCGAAACCGGCACGCTGGTAGTTCTTCCCCGGAAGGGCCTAAGCCGACTAGTATCACTAGTTCCGCCGGTACACATCGCATTAGTGCGCGCCGAAGACCTACTGGAGACCCTGGACGACCTGTTCTTGTTACGGCGCCTAGAGTATCATCAGCGAGGTGGCGAGATGGGTAGTTACCTGAACTTCATCACCGGACCCAGCCGTACCGCTGACATCGAGATGACCATAGTTGAGGGCGTCCACGGCCCAAAAGAAGTCCACATGATCATCCTTGGCTAACGAGAAAGGGACTTTCTCCTCATGAGGGGAAAGGGAGACCAAAGGGCTGCCCCCTGCATCACATACTTTATTTTTCCCAATTAAAGAGTGAAAAATGCCACTACGCGTCGGGTTCTCTGAGTTCCGCAAACAGATGCTTGAACGAGATTTGGAAGCCATCGAAGAGGTCATACCCATCCTGGGTGTCGAGAAAGTGATACTCACCGGAGACATGGCAGCCGGGGACTACAAACCCGACACCAAGATTGAACTGATCATAGTCCATGACACAGAATATTCCTTCGGGCGGCGGGCCGATTTCTTCTCATACCACCTGCCCAGTTCGGTGGATATAGACACCCTGGTCTACACTCCGATGGAGTTCGAGGAGATGCGAGAGAAACTGCCGGCATTGGCCAAGGCTTGCCGCGAGGGACGGGAGATATTTAACAATGCCTGATTATCTGGCCGAGGGCGCCCGCTGGCTACGCCAAGCCGAACAAGACCTGGACGACGCCCGCTTTCTCAAGGAGGGCGGCCGCCACAACCTAGCATGTTTCATGGGACAGCAGGCGGCGGAGAAAGCCATCAAAGCCTACCTATACCACAAGCGAGTGGAAGATGTTTGGGGACACTCGCTATTGGACCTATGCGAGGACGCCAAACTCTTCGATATGATGTTTGACACCATGAAATCGGAAGCCCGGCAATTGGACAAGTACCATTACATCACTCGGTACCCAGAATTCTTACCCAGCGGGACTTCATTCGAGGCCTTCAACGAGGTCGATGCGGAACGGTCCATCGAACTCTCTGCCCAGGTGGTAGGGTTCACCAAACAGCGGATAGTATAGATGCCGCTAAGGCTGGATTCCCTTCTTCCTGAGCAGTTTGGTCCGCTCCAAGGGGTACGGATCCTCTCTACCGGCACCATCGTAGCCCAACCCTTTGCCGCCGCTCTAGCAGCCGAGATGGGCGCTGAGGTTATCCAGGTCGAGCGTCCTGTTGTCGGCGACGTAACACGGGGCATAGGCGTTCACAACGCCGGCGAAGGCGGCCTCCAACTAAACAGCCTCTGGCTTCAAGACCGGCGCAACACATTCTCCATCACTTTGGATTTCTCTTCCCCCGAAGGGAGGGAGTTATTCCTCCGGCTGATTCCCAGCGTGGACATCTGGATGGAAAGCTCCAAGGCCGGCACCTATGTTAATTGGGGCTTGGATGATGCAACTATCCTGGTCGCCAATCCGTCAATCGTCATCACTCACGTATCGGGATACGGGCAGACAGGCCATCCCGACTATCTGAACCGAGCTTCCTACGACCCCATCGGCCAAGCCTTTGGTGGAACCATGGCCATCACCGGCTCGCCGGAACCTGAGCCTCCCATCACGGCCAGGCCGCTAGCCGCAGACTACACCACGGCACAGATGTGTTTATGGTCGACCCTGGCGGCATATATCCATGCCCTGCGCACCGGAGAAGGGCAGGCCATCGACTTAGCGCAATACGAAGCCGTACACAAAGTGATGTCCGGGACTATGGTGGAGTATTTTGAGACTGGGGCCGTCCCCCAGCGTATCGGCAATCAAAGCGGCCGCAGCCAGCCTTTCGGTACCTACACCGCCGCGGATGGTTGGGTGGCCATAGCCGCATTAGGGACAGTATTCGACCGAGTTTGCTCGGTGCTGGGCCTGAACGCATCCGAAGAATGGCTACATGAAGCCCGCACTGACCTGGAGTCTATTCCGGCCATTGAATTCGATGCCACTCTGCGCGGCTGGCTGGAAGAACGGACGGTTGAAGAGATCGTTGAGACTATGAACACAGCCCAAGTCGGATGCAGCGCGGTGATGACACCCAAAGACACTGCAGATGACCCCCACTACCAGGCTAGGGAGATGCACACGGAATGGGAAGACCTACAGTTGGGGCGTAAAATCAAGGGGATCGGCATAGTTCCCAAATTCTCCGAGACGCCCGGCAAGATCTGGCGTGGGTCTGCTCCACTAGGGCATGACAACGACTTGGTCTACAAGCATTATCTCGGCCTTGATGATGCTGAATTGCGGCACCTACGAAAGCAGGGGACTATATAGACCGGGCAGGGGGCTTAATGCCCTATCAAGAACAACCGTACAGCCCGCTCCGCCGTCCCTTGCAACATCTCTCCGGTCCGATCAAGGGCCTGCTGAAACGTCATCGCCCCATCGGAGATGCACAGAACCGATGCCACACCGTGGTCGTATAGTTCTTCATGTCCTTCCCCCAAACTGCCCGCCAGCAACACCGTGGGTACCCCGTAGGCTTTGGCATGTCGTGCCACTCCCACAGGGGCCTTATCGAACACGGTAGAAAGGTCAGCCCGCCCCTCGCCAGTGAACACCAGATCGGCGCCCTCCAAGTGGCGATCAAAGTCGAGGACCTGACAGACCATGTCGATTCCTGATCTTAGGTTTGCTCCAGCAAAGGCGATCAGTCCAGCTCCAAGCCCACCTGCCGCACCAGCGCCAGGAATGTCCAGAACATCTTGCCCTGTATCTCTTTTGACGACCTGAGCGAAGCGGACCAGGGCGGCATCCAATTCAGTAACCACTTCTTTAGATGCCCCTTTCTGCGGCCCGAATATCGCCGACGCGCCGGTGGGTCCGCATAAAGGGTTGGTCACGTCGGTCGCGCCGACTATCTCTATGCCCGATAAACCAGCGATAACACCCGAGGTGTCGAT
>CAJWGH010000109.1 GCA_913031095.1 uncultured Chloroflexota bacterium
CCTCATTCGTATGCGGAAAGCAAACTGTTGTGTTGGAGTTCTAGCGGTGGTTCTGGTGAATCGACCTGGCAGGTCATTGGGCTCTGCGAGGAATATGACAACATCCGCTCTACCTGGGTTAAACAAACGCCACCGGCGTCCATATTAGTATCAAGCATTGGCATACTTCCGATCAGCAAATGAACCGGCCAGATGTCCAGAGTAGCCTAGATCATTTTGTGGTTGAGCCACCTAAGAGTCGAACTCTAAGCATGGGCTCAACGGAGGCTGACGCACTCGGCGATCTCTTCGTGGCCTGGGCCTGCCTGGCAGACACCCTTGAGAAGCCGACTCAAATTCATTGGAAAAGTGACGAGCGGTTTCGTTATAATCTAATGGTTGACAATAAACTGGACCGAGAACATAAGAGAAACAGCCTCATATTTAAACGACGCAACACTGAACCTACATCACAAGCAGAATCGTTTCTTAATCGCCTGCCACGGTGGTGGCGTCGCCTTCCTTGGCGTAAGGATCGAGACTCCCTGTCTCTACCCGAAGTTGAGCAGCTCTCCCAAGTAGCTCCCGCTCTTCCACCCCAAGTTGTGCAATCTCCTCCTTTAGCTACTCGCCGAAATAATGCACGGCCAAACAGGCCAGTGCTTGATAAGGCATCCCATTATTGGTTTGGCACTCATAAAATTAGTCGCGAGGTTGCTCTCGCCCTCAAGGCGATTGCCTATGAGGAACCTACTCGTATCCAATCTGAATGCATTGGCCCGCTTTTAGCTGGCAACGATGTGGTCGGGCAAGCCCATACTGGCACAGGGAAAACTGCCGCTTTCGGGATTCCCTTGGTGGACCTGACAAACCCTTCCGAAATTTGCATTCAAGGCCTGATACTGGTCCCGACCCGAGAGCTGGCGATGCAAGTACGGGACGAAATTGTTCGTTTGGCCCAATTCCGTCGGCTAGGGGTGGTCGCCTGCTACGGAGGTCAGCCAATCTCCAAGCAGATCGCAGCGCTCAAGCGTAGGACTCATATAGTTGTGGGTACTCCCGGCCGTGTGCTTGACCACCTTGGCAAAGGTACTCTACGGCTAGAAGCTGTTCGTACGGTGGTATTGGACGAGGCCGACGAGATGTTAGACATTGGCTTCCTACCAGATATTGAGCGGATTCTGGGCCGTACGCCCAGAAACCGACAGACCGCCCTCTTCTCTGCAACAATGCCCTCCCCTATACGGCGAATCGTCGGCCGGCATATGCGGTCACCGGTCTGGATACAGATAGGGAATGAGATTGAGACAGCCCCCGACGTACGGCAGATGTACTTCGAAGTGTTGGAGCAGGACCGAGTGCATGCCTGCGTTCGGCTACTAAAAACACAGATGAACGGAGGGAAGGCCCTCGTGTTCCGGAGGACCAAGGTCGGCGTAGACAATCTGACCCAAGCGCTACAACGGCAGGGCATCGCCGCCGCTGGGATCCATGGTGGATTGTTGCAGTCCGAACGAAACGCTGCGATGCGGTCCTTTCACGCCGGAGAGCGTAAGGTACTTGTGGCCACAAATGTGGCTGCCCGAGGACTGGATATTCCGCAGATCTCCCACGTCGTCAACTACGACATGCCCCAAAACCTGGAAGAGTATGTCCACCGAATCGGCAGAACGGCGCGCATGGGACGCGATGGTACAGCCATCACATTTGTCACCGAATGGGATTTCGAAATGCTGGATCTCTTGCAGGACGGTCTAGCCGGAGAATTGAAGCAAGAGACATTGACTCTTTAGTATGTAGCCGAAGAGGACAGTCCCTTTCTCTAGTTGTCGGTGGGTCAGTGAGTTTTATGTTGTGGCCCTTCCCAGACCGAAGCATCTAATAAGTTGTAATTACTGATAATGCCCGAGACCCGCATGTCGAAGGGTGCGCATCAGCCAAGTTCATACCTTGGGAAACATTGGCCACCAACTGGCCGGGTCGTTGGACAGGTTCCTCACGAACGGTATTCGCAGCCGAAATAGGAGATCTGATCTAGTCCGCGAACAGCTCGTCCACCTTGCGCTTTCGTTCATCTTCGGAATCGCCGCCGCCTTGGAGCGTCTCGTAGAACGTAGGTCCGTATTCGCGGATGCGGACCACCACAGGTAAGGGCAGCGCGTGGCCGAATACCAGGGCCTGTTGTTTAGCTTCAAGTCTGGACAGCACGGAACGGAGCGCCCGACTGCCGGAAGTGCCCGATAGCACGGCGTCGATATCACGTTCGTTGTCCAATAGGCAACTGAAACGGGTGCCCACTTGGCTCAACACTTCAGGGTCGATGCCGCTAGGCCGTTGGTCAATGACCATCAATGTGACGTTGTACTTCCTAAGCTCTCTGGCAATAATCCCAAAGATCGTCTGGGAGGCAACACTAGTGTTCAGGAACTTGTGGGCCTCTTCAATGACTATTACCAAGGGGCGCGGCTCTTTCCCAGACCCACCCATGGCCGATTCCTTGGCCTCAACGTACTTGCGGTGGATCCGGCGGGTGAGGAGATTACTGACCAGGATATAAGCCGCTTCATCATCGCCGTAGCGACCGAACTCCAGGACCACGTGCTGCCCTCTCTCCAGGTGTTCTATCATTTGGGCGGCGGTGTCCGTCCGGCTGTGTTCGACCATGAACCCGTGGCGGGTGAACCGACCCATACGATTATAGAGGGCCCTTAGCGCCCCGGCATTTATCTGCAATTCCTCGGCCAGCTCCAACAGCGAACCACCCTTACCGGCGTTTAAGAATTCCTTGAGCCAGCTTTCTTCGCCGTACTTCTCCCGCAGGTTGTAGGCAGCGGAGGCCGCGACATCTGACAGGTTCAGTGACTCCCTAAGCAGTTCCACGTCCTCGGGCTCAACGTGGTTGAAACCCAGGTGTACCGTTTCGTCGGTGGACAAGCCTCGGCGACGAGAGTGCTCCTCGTCCAAAGTAAAAGTTGAGACCTTTGCACCGAAGAGCTGTTTAAGTCCCTTAACATTCACCCCTTTATCAGTGTCCTGGCCCTGCCATCCGTATTCGCTATGCATATCAAATATCAGCGACGAGGCGTCGCCGTTTTGAAGTATTCCGGTCAGCAACAGCCTGGTAAGAAATGTCTTGCCGGTACCACTCTTGCCGAATACTCCCATGGACCGTTTGACCAATTCTCCCAAGTCCAGGCACAGTTTGGTTTCCATATCCAAAGGGCTGCCGATCCAAAAGTTGCCATCTTCTTCGCTGCCGAATACCGTCTCGACGTCCTCCTGGGAGGCAGTGAACGCCCGGGAGAAGTGGGCGGGTATACTCTTAGCGGGCGCAGGTTCTTGCTCATCGCCCACCACATCAGGCATCGTCAATTGAGGCAGCACCGATACCGTGCCAAACGCCACAATCCCCTGCAGTGCCTGGATCACGAAAGGGTCGTCCGCGGGAAGCGGTGTGAACTTCATTCGAGGGTCGGTACTGCCAAGACCCACGTCCGTGACGACTCCGAAAAACCGGTTATTAGCACCCTGTAACGTCACGAATGTACCGACTTTGATCTGCTCCACCGACACTCCGGGGTCGAGCTTTACCTCAACGCCATTGGCCACTGAACCCTCGATAACCATGCCCAAGGGCAGCCCAGGAACAGCATCTATCCGGCCGTCAATCATGCTGTCATTATCGTGCGCTTGAGTCACGGCGAAATCCTCTGGAGGATTGAGTTCAGCCTGGCAACGTCGGTTGATAATTCCACGACCAGAGTTCGGCAAGCCAAAGCTAAGAAGTCGGAAGGCTGACCGTGAGAGGAAGCCGCCTGTCTGATACAAGCACCGACTATCTCATCGGAATGTGACACACCTGAATTTAGTAGCAGGTGCAATAGGTCAAGTCTGGAGGTGAAGAGAGATACTTCTTCCAAGTCGCATGCGTAGACGAAAGAATGGACTCTTGGTGGCCTTGGTGGAAGGTATTGGTGAGTGACCCCGTCTTCAACGTGACCAGCAATGAACACCTGGAACCTGGAAGTGAGCAACCGGGCCAACTGGGGATTGTCCCGGATCACATCCTCTTCGGTGTCGGCGTCTTCTCCACGAGCCAGAACTGGCCTGGCCGAGTCCAACGGCTCGGTAGTGACGCTGCCGACCACTCCATAGATATCGGGGGAATCGGTGCGTACTAGGCCGCCTAACGCCGGAGCACTCTCCAGCCGGTAGCACTGGGCCACAAAGGACGTGGACGTGGACTCCACTACTTCCCCTATCCTCCGTACCATTGGTGGGCCAATCATGGCAGAAGCCACACAGAAACCGCTCGCCTGCAAACTATGCGCGAAAAGCTATCAGGCTGGCTGATATCAGAGGGTTTATCGTCCTGAGAGCCTAGCCCGAAACCTCGACCCATCCTCAACACGTCTTCCTCCGCCCGAGTTTAGTCCATCCACCTAGACGTTATCACGATATGTAAACCGGCCCCTGGAGTCAATCTCTCCGGGGGCCGGTTTAGCGTCCAATATCAGGGAGTGGCCCACTGTTTAGCCGAGAGAAACAGGAAGTTCCTTTACGGAGCGGAAAGTGATGCTCGACTGATACTCGGTCTGAGGGCTCTTCAACTCTAGGTTGGGATACCGCTCTGCCAGCGCACTGAAGATTTCCTGGCCTTCAACTCTCGCAATGGTTGCGCCCAAGCAGTGGTGAACACCGGAGCCAAAGGCCACGTGTGGATTCGGCCAACGAGTGATGTCCATAGTGTTCGGGTTTTCGAATTTGTTCGGGTCACGATTCGCCGAAGATATAAACCACCGGATACGGTCGTCTTTTTTGATTTGCTTCCCGCGCATCTCA
>CAJWGH010000110.1 GCA_913031095.1 uncultured Chloroflexota bacterium
CCTTTGGAAGTGGATATGATAGCCAGTCCGATGCCACCGTAGACTCTAGGAATCTCTCCCTTGCCTACGTGAACCCGCAGTCCGGGCCTACTGACCCGTTTGAGACCAGCTATAGCCGACTGCCTACCTTCCCGGTAAGTCAGGTGTATGCGAATTGTGGGATGCTTTTGGCCTCGCGGAATGTCGAAGTCCCGGATGAAGCCCTCTTCTTTGAGAATCTTGGCAACGGCTAATTTAAGCTTGGAGTGGGGGATATTAACAGAATCGTGACGCACTTGGATAGCGTTACGAATCCTAGTCAACATATCCGCCAATGGATCGGTTACCGGCATGTTAGGTCTTTCTCCCCTCTCCGCTTGAAGTTATCTAGGTTACGGTTCGTTTGGTCTTTGATAGTCCGGTGTGCTACAAGCTAGCCTTTCTAACACCTGGCAATTCACCATTCAGGGCCATCTCCCTGAAGCAAATCCGGCAAAGTCCGGCATATCTGATATACGCGCGCGGGCGGAAACAGCGGCCACACCGGTTATACTCCCGGCCCGGAAACTTGGACTTCTTTAGCCACTTCTGTACTGTTGATGTTTTTGCCAATGACGCCTCCCTTAGGCCTCAACCGTTTCCTTGATAAAGGGCATACCGTAGAACTCCAAAAGGCGGATAGCCTCAGTATCGTTCTTGGCGGTAGTCGTGATGGTTACCTGCAGGCCGCGAATTTTATCTATCTGGTTATAGTCGATTTCTGGAAAAATAATCTGCTCCCGTATACCGATACTGAAGTTGCCGCGGCCGTCGAATCCTCGCCTAGGTAGACCACGGAAGTCGCGTATACGCGGCAGAGCAGTGTTAACGAGCCGGTCAAGGAAATGGTACATCCTAGCGCCTCGAAGAGTGACCGCGGTACCAATGGCGTTGCCTTCTCTTATCTTGAAAGTAGCGATGGATTTTCTGGCTCTGGTAACGATAGGTTTTTGGCCGGCTATCACCGCTAGGTCCGCGCTTGCAGCTTCCATCGCCCGTCCATTAGTCAGCGCCTCGCCGACGCCGATATTAAGCACAATCTTCTGCAGTCGGGGAACTTCCATAGTGTTCCCGTAACTAAATTCCTGCATCATTGCCGGAACGATGTTGGTTTTGAATTGGTCGTAGAGCCGTGGCGGGGGCGGGGGTTCACTCGGCGCCTCAAGTTCTGATTCGCCAGCTCGTTCACCACGCCCGCCGCGTTGGCGTCGTTCCCGGCGGGGAGTGTCTTGTTGCTCCCCTGCGTTTCCTTCGGGTTCGGCTTCGCCGTCATCAGCGCTGACCACCGCTTTCGCTTCTGTTACGGCTTCTTCCAACTCTTCGTTCTCTACAGGTTGCTGTCCTTCGTTATCGGGCATCGTCGATTACTTCCTGGCATTTGGTGCAACTGCGAACTCTAGAACCTGTATCCAAGAAAACGATTTTGGGCTTCGTCGGTTCGTTGCACTTATTACAGATCAACACTACGTTTGACGCGTGGATGGACGCCTCTTTCTGGATACGGCCAGACTGGCTTACGCCAGGCCGTGCCTTCATGTGCCGAGTTACCATGTTGACGCCTTCGATTACAATCCGATCCTGGCCGGATACCTGCCGTTCCACTCGGCCTGTTTTACCTTTCTCTTTACCGGCTATCACCAGCACGTTGTCTCCGGTCCGTATGCGCATTACACGACCTCCGGAGCGAGGGACACGATCCTCATGAATCCTTTGTCTCTCAGTTCGCGAGCCACCGGACCGAAGATGCGGGTGCCCGTGGGCATCTGGTCTTCACCAATCAGTACCGCGGCATTATCATCAAACTTGATGTATGTTCCATCGGGGCGGCGGCGTCCTTGGGCCTGGCGAATAACCACCGCCCGCACAATCTCACCTTTCCGCACCGGCGAATTGGGTGCGGCTTCCCTTACATTACAGACTACTACGTCCCCAACGTGGGCGTATTTACGTTTGCCGCTGCCTGGGATGTTGATAAGGCGAATCACCTTTGCCCCGCTGTTGTCAGCAACCCTGAGCCGGGTATAGGTCTGAATCATTCCTTTTCTTCCTGCTCTTCGTCTTCAGGTTCCAGCTCGGCCTCTTCAACCCTTAGTTCTTCTTCGACTAGTGTTTCTTCCTCAGCAGCAGCTTCTGCCCGTGCTTCTGCGGCGACGATTCGTGGCTGCGTTATTTCTTGCCCAACATCCGTTTCCAGGTCGATCGGCCTAACATCAGCAACTTGCTTGCGTTCCAATATCTCTAAGAGACGCCAGTGCTTGTTCTTGGAGATACGGCGAGTCTCTTCGATCCGAACCGTGTCGCCTAGGCGGCATTGGTTCTCCGGATCATGGATGTAGAAACGAGCAACGCGGCGCATCTGCTTCCGGTAGATCCGGTGGCGTTGTTTCCATACCATCTCCACGATGGCGGTCTTGTCCTGATTGGTCCGCACGACAGCGCCGACGCGGACCTTTCGCATGGATTTTGCCACTAACCAGCCTCCTGAATCTGTCGTTCTCGAATCACTGTCCGGAGCCTGGCGATGGTCTTTCTAACCGAGCTAGGTTCATTGGTATTGGTCAACTGGTTGGTGGCTGCGCTGAACCTAAGGTTCATCAGCTCTCTCCCCGCTTTGTCTAACTCCTCATACAACTGATCGTTGTTGAGTTCTCTTATTTCGTGAACACGCATATCTAACTAAACCAAGCCGTTTGACACGGCCGCGGCCAACCTATCTCTGAGTACGGTTTTTGTGGGAATGGGCAATTTTCGCGACGCCAAACGCAGTGCTTGGACAGCCTCTTCCTGGGGAACACCAGCCACTTCGAAGAGTATCTTCCCTGGTTTGACCACTGCTACCCAGTAGTCAACCGCAGCTTTCCCTCCGCCCATGCGGGTCTCGGCAGGTTTCTTACTGACTGACTTGTCAGGGAAGACGCGGACCCAGACCTGCCCACCGCGTTTAAGGTGACGGGTAACCGCTACCCTGGCAGCTTCTATTTGACGAGAAGTAATCCACGAGGCCTCCATGGCCTTGAGTCCGATCTCTCCGAAGGAGACAGAGCTTCCGGTCGTCGCGTTTCCACGCATCTTGCCGCGGAAGTGTTTCCTGAATTTTGTACGCTTGGGCTGCAGCATCAATTGCTCCTAGTCCTACCCCTTAAACTACGCTTTATTCCGGGTTTTCCAGATCAACCGCCTCGAGGGCTTCCTCAATGTCTTCAGCCTGGACAGTAACTTCTATATTTTCCAGTTCTTCTTCTATTTCTTCCGGTGTTGGGGGGAGAATCTCGCCGTGATAAACCCAGGTTTTAACGCCCACTTGACCCATTACGGTGTGCGCTTCAGCCAGAGAATAGTCGATGTCCGCCCGTAGGGTATGGAGAGGCACCTGGCCCATCATCAGTTTCTCTACGCGAGCGATTTCAGAACCTGTAATCCGGCCTTTGATGATGATCTTAATACCTTGTGCACCGGCCTGCATGCAGCGCTGGGCTGCTTGGCGCATAGCTCGTCGGTAAGCGACCCGGCGTTCCAATTGATCCGCTACATTTCGTGATACGAGGTAGGCGTTGGTTTCCGGCTGTTCGATTTCTACGATATTAAGCTGTATCCGGCTTTCCGTGATGGCTTCAAGCTTGGCACGCAAGTTCTTAACGCGTTCGCCGTCGCGGCCAATCAATATCCCAGGCCGGGCGGAGTGGATATTGATAACACTGTCTTGGGCTCCCCTATCTATTTCAACCTTGGCGATACCCGCGTCAGAGAACGCTTTGTACTCATCCTTGATGCCTTCTCGTAGCCGCAAATCTTGGCTCACAAGATTGCGATAGGATCCACTGTTCTGCGCGTACCAATGGGCCTTCCAATCTTTGATGATACCCAGACGGAAACCGTAAGGGTGGGTCTTATGCCCCATTCCTAGCTCCTACTCTCGTCTTCGTCCACAACCACCATTACATGGCTGGAACGCTTGGTAATCCGGCCGATCCGGCCTCTGGCCCTCGGCCGAAACCGTTTCAACGATTTAGCGTTGTCTGCCGATATATGGACAATCTTGAGATTATCCCGGTTCATCAGCATGTTGTTCTCCGCGTTGGACGCAGCGGAAGCAACTACTTTATAGACCGATTTGGCCCAAGGCGACGGCAACAGGCTCAGACTATTCAATGCGTCTTCAACGCGCTGGCCTCTGACCAAGTCCAAGATGGGCTTGAGCCTCTTTTGGGAAGCTCCCAACGATTTTGCTACTGCTCTTACCGGTGGCAATCTACTACCTCACCCGGCTGGTCCGTTCGGACCTTGATATGTGTCCACGGTAGGTGCGGGTCGGGGAGAATTCGCCGAGCCGGTGGCCAACCATGTTTTCAGTAATAAAGACCGGTATGTGCCGGCGACCGTCATGGACGCCGATGGTCAGTCCAACCATCTCCGGCATAATCATGGATGCTCTGGCCCAGGTCCGGATGACCGTATTGGCCCCGGAGCGCTGTACCTGTTCCACGTGTTTCATCAGTTTGGGATGTACATACGGTCCCTTTTTTATCGATCGGGACATCCTAGCGTCTCCTGGTCCTGCGCATAATAAATTTGCTGGAAGCCTTCTTTTTGCGGCGTGTCTTGTAACCCAATGTGGGTTTACCCCAGGGCGTTTTGGGCCCTGGCATACCGATGGGAGAACGTCCCTCGCCACCGCCGTGGGGGTGGTCCACCGGATTCTTGGCAACACCGCGAACCCGAGGTCGCCGCCCTCTGTGACGCGATGCACCAGCTTTGCCCAGGCTTTCATTCTTGTGGTCTGGATTTGACAGCTGTCCAACA
>CAJWGH010000111.1 GCA_913031095.1 uncultured Chloroflexota bacterium
AACGAATCCATAGCCCAGAACGGTAAACCTAACTGCCTGATAATCGACACCGGCCGAGCTCGTACCATAGACCTTGCCATCGAACTACCTCAGAGGGAATTAGGTCCCGTTGCTTCCCATGAGACGTGGGACGAGGTATTGGACTCTGTGACCAGGTTGGTTCGAAACCATGGGACCACATTGGTCTTCGTAAATACCCGCCGGCTTGTAGAACGTATCTCCCACCAGCTATCAGCCCGTCTCGGCGAAGACGCGGTAGTGGCTCATCATGGTAGTCTGTCCCGCGCCACCCGGCTGGCCGCTGAGCAGAAACTCAAGAACGGTAGAGTTAAGGTCTGCGTCGCCACCGCTTCATTGGAGTTGGGGATAGACATAGGGGTTGTCGATCTGGTCTTCCAGATCGGCTCGCCCCGGTCCATCAGCGTTCTACTACAGCGTATAGGTCGGTCCGGCCATCAGGTCGGCGGCATCCCCAAAGGCCGATTGGCCCCCCTCACCAGAGACGAGTTAGTGGAATGCGTCGCCTTGGCCCGTGCAATCAAACACGGCAATCTGGATACCCTGAATATCCCCCCTTGGCCGGTAGATGTTTTGGCCCAACAGATAGTCGCCGCCTGCGCTCAAGAAGAATGGATCGAAGAAGAGTTATTCGCCCTCTGCAAGAGGGCTTACCCATACCGAGAACTGCCTCGAGAAAAGTTCGACCATGTCGTAGATGTCTTGTCGGAAGGATTCACCTTGAGTCATGGACGGCGCGGGGCTTACCTACACCGTGACGGGGTCAACCTGAAGGTGAAAGGCCGGAGAGGGGCTCCAATAGCCGCCATGACCAGCGGTGGAGCTATCCCGGACACCGCTGATTACGACGTGATTCTCGAACCAGAAGAGACATTCGTAGGTACTGTCAATGAAGACTTCGCCATTGAGAGCCTAGCCGGCGATGTCTTCTTGTTGGGCAACATTTCCTGGAAGATACGGCGTGTGGAGCGCGGAAAAGTCCGGGTTGAAGACGCCAAGGGACAACCTCCAACTGTTCCATTTTGGCTGGGAGAATCCCCCGGCCGTACCTGGGAGCTATCTCAAGAAGTCTCTGAGCTGCGGGAAGGCATAGACCAACGTCTGGACAATCAGATTGCCGCACACGAATGGGTTGTAGCTGAGTCCGGCGTGGACCAGGAATCCAGTCGCCAACTAGTTGCCTATCTGGAGGAAGGCAAACGTGTTTTAGGAGTCATCCCCTCTAAGAACAAGGTAGTCGCCGAACGTTTCTTCGACGAAAGCGGCGGCATGCAGCTCGTGATACACGCTCCTTTCGGGGTCAGGGTTAACCGGGCCTGGGGAATGGCTCTGCGCAAGAAGATCTGTCGCACCTTCGATTTTGAATTGCAGGCTACGGCGACCGATGACGGATTGAACTTTGCGTTGGGGCCAGGACTGTCCATGCCCTTGGATGAAATTTTCACCTACGTGAACGAAAGGAACATCCAAGACGTACTGGAGCAGGCCATCCTGCAAGCCCCTCTCTTCGTGACCCGCTGGCGTTGGAACGCCACCAGAGCCCTAGCAGTACTGCGGCATACCAATGGACGTAAAGTACCATCGCCATTGATTAGAATGCGCTCCGAAGACCTGCTAGCCGCCGTGTTCCCCGCCCAAGTTGCCTGCCAAGACAACGCCATGCCAGGGGATATCGAGGTGCCTGGCCATCCTTTGGTCTTTGAGACCATGCGGGACTGCCTAACCGAGGCGATGGACGTCGAGGGTTGTAAGGATTTGTTGCACGGAATCAACAAAGGCAACATCGAGATCTTCGGCAGGGACACGGTGCAGCCGTCGGCCTTCTCCCAGCAGATACTGAACGCCATGCCCTACGCGTTCTTGGATGATGCTCCTTTGGAAGAGCGCCGCGCCAGGGCGGTTTCTCTTCGACGAGCGTTGCCTACAGACTCTCGAGACTTAAGTGCTCTCGACCCAACAACCATAGAGCAAGAATCAACCAACGCATGGCCTCGAGTCCAAAATGCCGACGAACTCCACGACGCACTTCTCGTCTTAGGCGTCCTTCCTGAATCAATAGGTTTGGCAAGTGCTGCTCAGGATGACACGGTGCCCGTTGAGCGTTGGTTTCAGTCTCTGATAGAAGCAGGTCGCGCCTACCGGATGGAATCGAACGGTGCCGCCTACTGGGCTGCTGCCGAACGACTGTCCGTTCTTGCACCGATCTTTCCTGACGCAATTTTTATTCCCAAAGCGCCTGCCAATCTTCTCGGGTCTCTTGATTCCCCTAGAGAGAGCGTCCGCAACAGCAATATCTATTCTGTGATTCGCGGTTGGGTGGAATGCTCTGGGCCGCTGACCGCCACTGCGATCGGATGTTCCCTTGGGATACCCAGGGACGACATCGTCTACGCATTGACCCAACTGGAGCAAGAGGGCGTCGTCCTTAAAGGCAGCTTCAGGGCTGAAGTAGACGAAGAAGAGTTTTGCGACCGGCGCATCTTGTCTCGCATTCACCGTTCCACCATCGACACACTTCGCCGGCAGATTGAGCCTGTTACTCTAACGACCTTCATGCGCTTCCTATCCTGCTGGCAGCACGTGGACCCTGAGGCGCGGTTGCAAGGCGAAGGCGGATTACTAACCACCATCGAGCAATTACAAGGGTTTGAGTCTGCCTCTGGAGCCGTCGAAGAAGAGGTTCTAATATCACGGGTCTCCGATTATGACCCCCTGATGTTGGACCGACTCTGCATGGAGGGAGAAGTCCTTTGGGGCAGGGTCTCGTTGCAATCAAGGGAGCAGCAGAGCCCCGGCGCGCCGGTGGCCGGCCGTTCGTCGTTCACAAGAGCCACACCGATAACCTTAGTGTTGAGAGACTCTTTGGACTGGATTCTAGGCCCGACCGACCGAGATGTCGGCGGCCTTACTGGGACTGCTAAGGAAGTCATTGAGTTCCTCAGCCAGCAAGGTGCGTCATTCCTCTCAGACATCGTTTCTGCCACCCATAGGTTGCCATCGGACGTGGAAGAATCCCTATGGACACTGGCTGCATCTGGCTGGGTGACTGTTGACGGTGTTGAAGCCGTGCGACAGCGCCTTGGCGGCACTTTTCGCCGCCCTAGGCGCGGCGGACATGGTAGGCATGGGAACAGACGTTCCAGTCCGTACCATAGTCGTGGTTATAGCCGTTGGTCGCTGCTCGAACCTATCTCCCCGGTAGATGACCGCAGTGAGCCCATCGCACGTCAGCTTCTAGACCGCTACGGAGTGATTTTTCCGGAACTCTTGGCAAGGGATGCTCTATCCTATCGTTGGCGCGACCTAGTGCGGGTGTTGCGGCGGCTTGAGGCTAGAGGCGAGATCAGCGGCGGACGGTTCGTGTCTGGATTCATCGGAGAACAGTTCGCTCTACCCGAAGCTGTGGCGTTGCTACGCAAGACCAAAAACGTTAAACCGGACAGCCGTTTCATCGCGCTATCGGCCTGCGACCCATTAAACCTGGCTGGGATACTTTCACCAGGGCACCGGGTGCCATCGGTTGTTCGGAACCGATTGGTCATACATAACGGTATGCCAATAGCGTCTATGGAGAATGGCTTAGTAGTTGAATTGGCCAACGTGAGCGCTGAGATTATGGAACAAGCCAAGATCGCACTGAGCATCCCAATTTCCCAGACCAATTACAGCCTGGACCATCAGGACTTAGTGGCTCTGTAGTTTCTACTCGTTGAATTGATAATCCGAGGTGCCTATGCTAACGTTGGAAGGCATTTTCCTGGCTTCCCCACCCTCGGATCAAACACAAGTTTCCGGGCACGGTGGGCGAAATTCACAAAGGCGGCCCCATTGTCCGAGTTCCGTTTTTCTCCCAACCCGAACCAGGCCCATGCCGTCAATTGGCTGCCCTGGGAACCAGCTGTATTCGCTAAGGCTCAAGAAGAAAATAAACCTGTCCTACTGTCCATCTCCGCGGCGTGGTGCTATTGGTGCCACGTAATGGACGAATCGACCTACTCAGACCCTGAAGTCCAGGATCTGCTCAACGAGCACTTTGTGACCATTCGAGTGGATAACGACCATCGGCCGGATATTAACTCCAGGTACAATGTGGGCGGATGGCCTACAACCGCCTTCCTAACCGCCCACGGAGGCTTAGTTGGCGGCGCAACCTACCTACCACCAGAGCAACTGATCTCCATGATCTCGGAATTTGCAGAGGCTTACAAGAACGACAAACCCACTCTTTATACTCAGGCCAGGGATCTTCACAACAACCGGAAAGAGCACTCTCAAAGGTTTGTTGCAAGCACCGAGTTAGAAGAAGCTACGGTAGACCGTGTATCCCGAATAGTTGCTGGCGCCTATGACGCCTCCAATGGTGGTTTCGGCAGCGAGCCCAAATTCCCAAACGCCTCGATTATCCGCTTCGTGAACCACCTGTACCGCACCGGCGGCGAAGATTTTTACGCCACCATGCTCACCAAGACCCTGGACGGCATGACTGGCGGACAGGTGCTGGACAGCACCGACGGTGGATTTTTCCGGCACTGCGCTCAAGCAGACTGGGGACAACCCCAGCACGAAAAGATGCTTGAAGACAACCTAAGCCTAGCCAGAGAGTTTCTAGACGCCGGAATCCTGCTGGAACGTCCCATTTACCTGGAAACTGCGAAACAGACATTCAGATATCTGATGGGGCAGATGTACAACCCTGCCACACCTGGATTCCGGGGCAGTCAAGGTGCCCACTCGGATTATTATTCGATGAGCCCTGACCAGCGCACTGAAGATGCCCGCCCAACTCCTGATCCCTTC
>CAJWGH010000112.1 GCA_913031095.1 uncultured Chloroflexota bacterium
TCCTCATCCCTGTATCGCTTGCAACAACAAGATTAAATTCAGCCACCTGATGGAACGGGCTGCGGTGCTGGAGGCCGATTATGTCGCCACAGGGCATTACGCTCGCATTGAGCGCCGTCCAGAAGGAATGGTGCTCAGAAAAGCTGTCGACCCATCCAAGGACCAGTCTTACGTGCTCTTTGGTATGGGACAAGAACAACTGGCGCGCACTTTAATGCCGGTGGGCGGATATCCTAAGGACGAGATACGACAGATGGCCGAAGATGCTGGGCTACTAAACGCTGCCAAGCCCGATAGCCAAGATATATGTTTCATACCGCTGGGGGACTACAAATCCTTTCTGAAGCAACGCCTAGAGACAACCCCGGGGGATATAGTCGAGTTGGACGGGACCGTGGTGGGCCGTCATGAGGGCATAGAATATTTCACCGTCGGACAGCGCCGTGGTCTGGGGATTGCTGAGGGAGAGCCGAGGTTCGTGGTGCGGTTGGAGCCTGAATCGCGCCGGGTCGTGATTGGGCCTGAAGAAGCACTGATGGGGGATGAGATGTACGTCTCGGCCGTCAACTATTCGTTGGGAGCCGCCCCTCAAGGCCAGTTGGACGTAGATGTAAAGATCCGGTACAAATCCAACGAAGCCGCAGCAGTGTTGCAGCCGAGCGGAGACGGCGCCATTGTCAGGTTTTCTAAGCCTCAGAGGTCGGTCACGCCCGGCCAGGCTGCAGTATTCTATCAAGGTGATGTGCTGTTGGGCGGGGGGACGATAGAGGTTAGCGTTAAACCTGAGGTGCTCCAAGATTCATCCATAGTAACTGCTTAGCTTTCCGAACTTCCCCAGAGGTGGGTGATGCCGGATCTTTCCCTGGAATCCGAGTTACACAAGCGCGGTATCCAGTTGGTGGCCGGCGTCGATGAAGCTGGCCGTGGTCCGCTGGCTGGGCCAGTGGTCGCCGCTGCAGTGATCCTTTCTCCTGATTTGGCCGGCGACGAACCATGGCTCCAGTACCTAGACGACTCCAAGAAGTTGACTAATGCCAAGCGTGAACGTGCTGTTGAGACCGTGCGGCAGCAGGCCTTAGCGGTTGGGGTTGGGATGGTAAGTTCCGAAGACATAGATCAGATGGGCATCGGACACGCCGCTTTGACCGCCATGCTCTTGGCCGTGAGGCAACTTCCGTTGGAGCCGGGACACTTGCTTTTGGACTTCATCCACGTGCGAGAATGCCCGTACACTTACGATGCCATCGTCAAAGGAGATAGTCGCAGCTACTCTATCGCCGCTGCCTCCAACGTAGCCAAAGTGACCAGGGACCGGCTTATGGTCGAAGCTGATGAGATCTATCCTGGCTACAACTTCGCTCAGCACAAGGGCTATCCCACCAAGGCCCACTTCGGCCGGTTGAACGAGTTAGGCCCCTGCCCAATCCACCGTCGCTCCTTCGCTCCGGTGGCCCGAATCAGTATGTTCCCCTACACTGGCCGCTAGCTGTGCACGGTTCAAGACCATCGCGGTCAATGAAGAGAAGGACGTGCCCTCCGCCACAGGGGTACACCATAACTGTCACGAACTACAGTAGCAGCCGGGGCGAGGCAGATATAATGGCCCAACCGTTTGATGGATTCGTCTTCGTAGAAGGATAACTCTGCCGTGGCGTTGTCTTCAACGGCGCTGAAGGATCAGTCACAGCCACCGAGTCGCAACGCATCATTGCCAACGTTCAAGACGATTGTAAAGGCACGACTGAGAGCCGGCTCCATGATGGATAGATGTAATCGCTATCCAGCTAGAAGTGTCAGGCAAGCTGATGGAGCTGGACCGCTGGAGCACGCTGTGGAGGGATCGGGGAGTATCGTTTAATAGGGCACGCCTGATATCCGGGCTGAAACCAGCATCATAAGCAATAAGGCGGTCAAGACAAAAGCAATAATCATGCAGCCCCATCGCGCGCTCATATAAGTAGTCTAACAGGCGTAACTGGGGTCGACCATGATTAGTGGGTGGAGCCGTTCCAGCTGCCTGAGGCATCAGCTTCAGTTATGCCGAGGGAAGTATTTCCCCTTACGGAGTTAGTTAGGGCGGCTAGGTGACCCGCTCCGAAGCCATTGTCTATGTTGACGACTGATACGCCTGGAGCGCAGCTGTTCAGCATGCTTAGCAGCGGGGCTAGGCCTTCGAAGCTGGCGCCGTAGCCGGTGCTGGTGGGCACTGCTATCACGGGTACGGAAACTAGACCTGAAATCACTCCCACCAAGGCGGCGTCCATTCCCGCTACTACCACTAACACCCGGGCGTGCTGGATGATTGGCAGTTGGTCCAGAAGCCGGTGCAGGCCTGCCACACCTACGTCGCTCACCAGGGTCACGTCATTGCCCATCAAAGATGCAGTTAACACGGCCTCTTCGGCTACTGGGAGGTCGGCAGTCCCGGCGGTTATGACGGCGATGCCTTTCCGCAAGGGCGTAGTTTGAAGGACAGGAACCACGATGGCCTTGGAAAGTTCGTGGAACTCGGCTTCGGGAGTGTCTTGGATGACTTCCTGGTACGTCTCTTGATTTGACTTCGTGACCAATACTGGATGGCCGCGGCCCTTCATAGCGCTGACGATTAGGGCCACCTGTTCCGGCGTTTTGCCCTTGCCGAAGACAACTTCGGGCCAGCCGGTTCGCAGGGGCCGGTGGTGATCCAGCTTAGCGAATCCGATGTCCTGGTAGGGGAGGTCGCGCAGCTGTTCCACTGCGGTATCTACGGTCATCCCGGTTTTTTTGAAACGGTCCAGAAGGTCTCTCAATCGGCTCTCTTCGATGGTGGTGTTCCTTTTTGGCCTTGACGTTTAGGGTTCTCTCGAACTGAGAATCGGATCGGTGAGTCTTACTTGAGTAACTGCCGGCGGGCCGCCTCTGTTGCTATCTGATAGACCTCTTGGAATGGAGTCTGTGTCTCCAAAGAGATACGGCGGACCTCGTCTGGTTCCGGAGACGCGCTGATGGGTTGACCGTCTAGCAGTTTGGCTTTGACTGTGATGGAGCCCAGATCAGTCTCGACAGTTACCATCTGCCTTCCGGCAACGTACCGGTCGATTGGACGTGTGCGTACGCCTAACGTGGGCGTTTCTCTCAAGATTAATTCCACTGCTTCCCGCTCCTTGTCCTTGGACACGATTACGGATAGCACCGTGCCAGGCCGGTTTTTCTTCATCTGGATAGGCGTGTTCCACACGTCCAGGGCTCCGATGGAGAACAACCGCTCTTGTGTGTAACCAAGTACGAGGCCAGAGACATCGTCCAGATTGGTTTCCAGCAGGATCACTTCCCCGTGCTGTGTGACAATACCCACTTCGGAATCGTCGTTGTCACCCAGCCACACTCGAAGTGCATTGGGGAAGCCAACAAGATCTTTAGTGCCCAGTCCAAGGCCTACTTGGTCTACGGAGAACCCGGGGCGTCCGAATTCGGCCAGCGTCGTGATCAAGGCAGCCCCCGTGGGTGTGGTGAGTTCGCCGGCGTCTTTGTACATCGGCTTGTCACCGATCACAGGTGCAGCTGCAGCGGCGATGAGTTCTAGGGTGGCTGGCGCGGGGTTGGAGTAACCGCCTGGCCAGCGAGGTGGGGTAGCGTTACCGATTACCAAGGGCCCGGCATGGATACCTGCCACATCTAAATATTCGAAACCGATGGCTGAACCGACTACATCGACTAACGTGTCCACACTACCCAGTTCTTCTAGCTCGAGGATGTCTTGAGCCTCGCCGTGTACACGGCACTCAGCTTCCCATAATGCCTTCAGAATCAGGCAAGACCAGTGCTTAACGGAATCAGACAGGCCGCTGCTTTCTACGATTCCCAGCAATTGTTTGGGTGAGTAGCGGGTCTCGTCGTCCAGATAGACCTTCAAGTAAGTGCCTCGCATCTCACTGCGCGTTTCCTGGCGGGCCTCCAGCCGATACCCGCTGACATTGAGTCTGGCGAGTTCATTTTCTAAGTGTTCGATGGGCATGCCCAGGTCAGTGAGCGCCCCGAGCATCATATCGCCACTCGCTCCGCCGATGGGTTGTATATAGGCGATTCTCATGATCCGAGCCCAGTATCTTTCGAGGCCTTTGTCAAGTTGAGCTGGTCGTTCAGGCTGCCCGAGCGGAGTCCGGACATGTCCAAGGACACCCAAAGGTAGCCAATCTTCTTGATAGCGGAGACAATTTCTTTTCGGTGTCCGAAGGCCAGGTCAATCTCATCCTCACCAACCTCTATGCGGCAGAGGCGATCGTGATGTCTTGCTCTTACATTTTTCAAGCCAAGCTCGCGAAGATAGTCCTCGGTCTGCTCAATCTTGGACAGGTTTTCAATGGTTACAGGCGTCCCGTAAGGGATGCGCGAGGAAAGGCAAGGCTGGGCTGGCTTGTCCCAGATAGGTATGTCCAGCAGTTTGGCTATGGCACGAATGTCCAACTTGGTCAGCCCGGCCTCAACCATAGGACTACGCACCTTGTGCTCAGACGCAGCTACCATTCCCGGACGGTAATCACCGATGTCGTCGGTGTTGGCTCCGTTTACAACCCACTCGATGGCTTCGTTATCCGCTAATTCAGCCAGTTGGATATATAGCTCTGTTTTGCAGAAGTAGCACCGCTGGGGGGAATTGGCCACGTAGCCTTCTTGGGACATCTCATTGGTGTGAATGATCCGGTGGTTGAACCCGAACCGTTCGGCCAGCCTGACAGCCTCGTCCAGATCCCGTTTGGCTAGGGCAGGGGAGACGGCAGTTACAGCTAGGGCCTTATAGCCCAGTACCCTATGCGC
>CAJWGH010000113.1 GCA_913031095.1 uncultured Chloroflexota bacterium
ATTGTGCTCCGTTTGATGACCGAGACCGAGCCCATCACCGTCAAAAGCGACTGGTTCGAACTAAACGAGGCAATGCTCCAACTCCGCCCTTACACCAAGCCCCACATGCCCATCGCCGTGGCGTCCGTTCAGTCTCCAGCCGGAGTCGCCCTGGCTGGCAAATATGGAGCGCCCGTACTGACTATCACACGGCCCCGCGATCCAGGTGCTCCGGAGTCTGACTTAGGTGCGCTGTGGGCGATGGCTGAGGAATCGGCCGCCGAGCATAACAAGGTAATGAACCGTGACGACTGGCGGTTGGTTATTCCGGTGCATGTCGCTGAGACTCGCAAAGAAGCTATCGAACAAGCTCGAATCGGGGCCGGCCGTTATCAGGGCGAATATTTCGAGAACACCATGGGCCGACCCCCAGTTATAGACGGGCCACAGGAAAAGATCATTGATGCCATGATTGATAACGGTTCCTGGATTATCGGTGACCCTGACGACTGCATTGCAGGCATCCGCAAGTTGGAAGAACGGAGCGGTGGCTTCGGTGGCTTCATGGTCCAGACCATCGACTGGGCTCAGCGTGAGCAAGTGATGCACAGCTTTGAGCTTCTTGCCCGGTACGTCATGCCCCAGTTCCAAGGAACGACACTCAGCACCGCCGCCTCCAATCAGTGGGCATTCGATCACCAGGAAGTGCTGGGCGCGGGACGAGTCAAGGCCATCGACCAGGCCAAGTCCGACTTCGCCAACCGGTAGTCAGTCATGAAAGCAGTCTGGTATGAGCAGAATGGCGACGCTGATATCCTGGAATTCGGGGTCATGGCCGACCCTCTACCAGGTCCGGGCGAGGTCAGAGTCCGGGTTGTCACCTCGGGCGTTAACCCATCCGACTGGAAGCGTCGCCAGGGAATAACCAACAAGATTGAATTTCCTAGGATCATCCCCAATCAGGATGGGGCTGGGGTCATCGACATGGTGGGTTCCGGGATTGACCATTCTCGAGTCGGGGAAAGGGTCTGGCTATTTGAATCCCAATTCAGGCGGCCTTTCGGCACTGGCGCGGAGTACACGGTGCAGCCCGGCCGCCACGCCGTCCCGCTTCCCGATAACACAGATTTCGCGGCGGCAGCCGGTTTGGGTGTTCCGGCGATGACCGCCCACCGCTGTGTGTTTGCCGATGGGCCGGTCTCCGAGAAGACCGTGCTGGTGCCCGGCGGAGCAGGGGCTGTCGGCCACTACGCGATCCAGCAAGCAAAATTAGGCGGCGCTACCGTGATCAGCACCGTCAGCTCGGACGAGAAAAGTCAGATTGCGTTGGCGGCCGGAGCGGACCATATCATCAACTACCGCGAAGGGCACACGGTTGAAAAGATCCTCGACCTCACAGAAGGCGCTGGTGTAGACCACATAGTTGAAGTCGATATGGCAGCCAACTTTGAGGTTAGCCAGCGAACCCTCAAGAGTTCAGGCGTGCTCGCTGTCTATTCTGCAGGGAGCTCTACAGCACCTACCGTTCCGCTCAAGTTCAATTCCACCAACGTCACCACGCGGATGGTGTTGGTGTACGATATGCCTGAGCCTGCCAAAGACGCTGCCGTAGCCGATATAACCGCCTGGCTGGAACATGGCAATCTCTCTCCTCTCGCGGGGCCGCACTTCTCTCTTGAACAACTTAGCGACGCCCATCTGGCTGTGGAGCGAGGCGCAGTCGGAAAAGTGGTCATCGACGTCAGCTCGCCTTAGGGCCAACCTAGGAACCTGAACTCAAGAACGGAACAGCCCATGACCAGCTCCCCACAAATTGCAGACGGGACCGTCGCCGTTATCGGTTGCGGAGCCGTCGGTTGCTTCACCGCCTACCGTCTGGCAGCCATGGGTGTTCCAGTGACCCTGATCGACCAGGAAGGGCCCGGCTCTGGAGCAACCGGCAATTCTGCGGGCAACGTTCAGCCTGCCTCAGGCGATGATGACTCCTACAAGATCGCTTTGGGCGCGGAGAGCCTTGCCCTCTGGCGTAAACACCTGCCCCATATCAATGAGGCCAGCGGAATAGATTATCGGGACCAAGATGTTCAATACCTATACGCGGCCACCGATGAGATCGAAGAACGTGAAGTCCATCGTATATTGGTCGACGTGACCGCTGCTGGCCTTCGGGCCGAATGGGTGGACGGATATGCGGCGCGCAAGCTAGAGCCCCGTCTCTCGGAATCTATCACTGGCGGGATGCTCCACCATGACTGCATTCAAATGGACCCCAAGCTTTTGATGGCGGCGTTATCAAAGGCAGCCGAGGCTGAGGGTGTGTCACTTCACGGGAAGACAAAAGCCGAGGGTCTCGTCGTTGCCGGAGGCCGAATAAAAGGAATCAAACTCCAAGGTGGAGCCACTCTCGAGTGTTCTTCGGTCGTCCTATCCACGGGCGCCTGGACATTGAAAGCGATGTCAGATTGGCTGGGCTATGACTTAGCGGTGGAGCCATACGGCCTGCAGAAGTTGCACCTGGGTCTGGGAACTGCTGCTCCTTTGAACTGCGCCATCCGATGGAATGGTGTCAACATAGTTTGCCGCAAAGACGGGCTAATCCACGCTGGAAGCCGGTTTGACCCTGATGGGTTCGATTCTCGACCGTCTTCAGATTCAAAGCGCTGGCTATTAGAGCAGGTTGCGAAGATACTTCCTGGATTTGTGCCGACCGGCGTTGAAAACATCGCTGCTTTTGCGGCCTCTACACCAGGCCGCATGCCGATCATCGGCGCTCTGCCTGGAATAGATGGAATCTACCTCGCCGTGCCCAGCACCGACGGGTTCCTAATGGCGGCTGTCTTGGCCGAGATGACCGCCAATCTGATGGTCAACGGTCGGAAGCACCAACTGATGGACCGAAGCCCTCTTACCACCGCCAAGCACCGCTGAATCTCCGACGGTTCCGTTCTCTCGTCAATGGTTTACGCCTGACCTAATTCAGTTGACCGTCTATTACCCCACTGGTAGAATGCGCCCAACTTGGAAACTAGGCTTCATCCCAGGCGTTTCATTAGGTCGAAGAGCCTGATAAGACGCCCGGGGCCACAGGATGCTTAGCCAAATCACTAATCCGGGCCACTACACTCTATCTGCGGAGTTTAAACACCATGGCAAGAAAGATTTCGGTATCCGTTGACCACGATGTCTGCGTGGGCAATGCAATGTGCATCACCATAGCCACGAAGGCCTTTGAACTGAACGCTGAAAGGCAAGCACAATCTGCCAATCCCGACGGCGATACCGAGGAACTGATTTTGGAAGCTGCGGAAAATTGTCCGGTTGCGGCAATCACTGTGACAGATTCAGAAACCGGCGAACAACTATTCCCCTAGCGCCCTGAAAATCTGCCGACGATTTCAAGAGTCCTCCTCTACGCACTGTATAGGAGGACTCTTATTTTCATCTTTAGATAACTGGCCGTCACAGAACCACCAAACCACTAGGAGAGTCATGGATATCGGCATTGCTTTGTTAATGACCCGGCACGATTTCAATACCACGGACCTGGCGCGCAAGGTTGAAGAATTTGGATTCGAGTCCCTTTGGGCGCCTGAGCACGGGATAGTTCCGATAGACTTCAAGGTTGCGCCGGCCACCGGCCGCCAGGGTGGCATCCCCAAGTTCTACGCCGAGGGCGGCATCAACCAGATTATAGACCCACTTTTATTTCTGGCCGCGGCAGCGACGTTAACTAAGAAGATCAAGCTGGGCACTGGCATCTGCCTCGTTCCAGAGCGAAATCCCATCCGGCTGGCAAAAGAAGTGGCCACCTTAGACCACGTTTCCAATGGCCGGTTTCTCTTTGGTATCGGTGCCGGCTGGCTCAAAGGAGAGTCTGAGATTCTTGGGGTAGACTTCCCTCACCGTTGGAAGCAGACGCGGGAATATCTAGACGTCATGCAGAAATTGTGGACTACCGAAATTACCGAATACCACGGTGAATACGTCGATTTTCCGCCCTTGGTCTGCGACCCCAAGCCTGTGCAGAAGCCCCATCCCCCCATCTTCGTCGGCGGCGAACTCGAAGCTGCCGCCCGCCGTATCGCTAACTACGGCGACGGCTGGCTACCCAGAGCTCGCAATACCTCCCAGTACCAAGATCCGGATAAGCTGTCCGGCGCTCGGAAACACATCGAGGAACTGATGACTGCAAGAGGGAGGGACGCATCAAAGCTGAACATAACGATGTGGGACGCACCCCATGACCGAGATATGAACCGCCGGTTCTTCGACGCCGGGGCAGACAGAGTAGTCCACATGTTGAACACCACGGATGAGAAGGCAGCCCACGAAGACCTGGAACGAGTAGCCGAGGCAGTTTTATAGGCAAGCGTAATTTCGAGAGTATCAACCATAGAAATCGGGGTGGTTATCTTCAGGATGTCTCCGCGTTTAATAGGCCAATCAAAACAAAGAGGTCCCCATGACAACAGGATCAGGGCCCAATTACGAACCGATACCAGCTGGCCAGAGCAGCCGAACTATGGTGATCGAATGCGAGGCAGACGACCTGGGCAACATGCTCCGTCGGGTCAATGTCAGCGGCTTCACGATCATGTGCGACGAGCCCAAAACCATCGGAGGCAACGGCACCGCACCCGCTCCATTGCATTATTTCGCCGCCTCGATATTGTTTTGAGAGATGACCCAGATTGAGAGGTACTCTCAATTGATGAAGGTGAATGTCACCAAGGTTCGAGCCGAAGCTGCCGTACACTTCGACATCTCAGGCTCAGTATT
>CAJWGH010000114.1 GCA_913031095.1 uncultured Chloroflexota bacterium
CAGAAAGGCGGCGCCGATTGACCGACGAGGGCCACGGCCCTGCCGAACTGGTCGATAAGACTGCCTCTCTTGACCGCCGATAGGATGCCCAGCGGAACGCCGATCAGCAGAGATAGCGCGAACGCGGCCGCCGCTAGCTGAAGAGTGGCGGGAAGATGTTCCAGCACGATGTGCATGGCGGGCCGCCCCTGTTGGATCGACTCACCGAATTCTCCCCGTAATGCGTCTTTGATGAATATCCAGTACTGCTGGTAATAGGACTTGTCCAGCCCCAGGGCCTCACCCATCCGGTCCCAGTCTTCCATAGTGGAGTAGTCATCAAGCAGAAGGGCACGAGGATCACCGGCGGCCCTGCTCATGATGAAAATCACCAGTGAGACGACCATAACAGTAACGATGGCTACTAAGAAGCGGCGCATCAAGAACTTCTGCATGCCCTTACATCTCCAATCGAAGGCCGTCGATATATAGTCGACACAGTAGTGAATGTCCAAGCCGGACGCACATCGTCAGAAATGCGTCCGGCTTGGAGGTTGTCGCCGTCCTAGGGCTTCTCGGCCCTACTTGCTATGGTCCTACCGATGCTTGATGTACTGATACCCATTGATGTTTCTGAGGTCCGTGAATTTGATATCAGCCTTCCATTCTTCGATGCGCGGACCCACCGGCCATACAGCGCCAACGCTGTAGAGCCCAATGTAGGTGAGTGCATTGTCGAAGAGCCAATTGCCCAGCTCCGATTCCAGTCGGACCAAGTCCACCGGGTCTACGGCCGAGCTGATCCTGGGCATGATGTCTTCCATCCAAGGGTGGCTCGCGCCAGCATTCCACGCTGCGTTCTCGGTGATCAGATTCTGAGCTCCGACCGTTACGATCCGGGCGCCAGCGGCGTGGCAGGCGGCCCCCTGGTATGTGCGGGCGACCATCGTGGGTCGCAGAGTGGAATAGGGGAGACTCTGCAATTTTACGTTTAGCCCTATGTCGCCCCACATCTGCGCTATCGCACCACACGCCTCCACTTCAGCGGGAGCGCCCCGCAACGAAGGTGTAAGCGTGATGTCAAACCCGTCGGGGTAGCCGGCCTCGGCGAGAAGCTGCTTGGCACGTTCCGGGTTGTATTCCCAGTCGCCATCGATCTGCGATCCGTGGTTGCCCCAGAACCAAAGTTTGATCGGGTCGGCAAACCCTCTGAGCAGGGTCTCGATGATGGTATCCCGGTCGATGGCGAGCCCCAAGGCTTGCCGTATCTTGCGGGCGTTCTCCCACTCTGGGGAGTCTGTATGCCAATCGCTGGAGATCCACGGCACCTCGGGATCGTAGGACGACCGGTTTTCGGTGTCGGGCTTAGAGGCTTCCGTATAGTAGCCTCCGTATAAGTTGATGGCGTAGTCGATGGCGTTGGACACCGATAGCAACTTCGCCCCTTCCACTTTTTCGATCTCTGGGATGGAGTCAAAGGCCATCAGGAATGTGTCCAGCGCGCCGGTTTGGAATCCGGCGATACGTGACGACTCCTCCGGAATCTCCCGGAAGATCAGCTCCGCGAAGGCCGGCGTCTGGTCCCAATGGTCTTCAACCGCCGCCATGCGCCAGAACTCGTTTTCACGGTGCTCTTCCATAGACCAGGGCCCGGTGCCGGCGATGTCACGGTTGGCTGCTTCAACACCGATCTCATCAGACTGGGCTTTGCTCACTACCCAGTTGGAGGAGCCGGAAGGAGTTTTTGCCAACCAATTCTCTAATGTCACCAATTCCGATAATGCTATGCCAGTATGGACATCAATTGTATAGTCGTCGACCTGGGTGACACTGCCACCTTCAGCCGTCCAGAAGCCTTTGAAGTCTGGGGTCCTGGCATGCAATGGATTGACACCCCATCCTTCCTGGTAGGAATAGATCACATCTGCGGCGGTCATCTCGCCGTAGCCCTTGTGGAACTCAACCCCCTTTTTGAGATTGAAAGTCCAGGTCTTGAAATCGTCTGAGATGCTCCAGGACTCAGCTAGCCAGCCTTCAACCTCTTTGTTGATGTTGATGGTCACTAGCCCTTCGCTGATGGGAGCCGTCTGCTGAACGAAAAGGGCAGGGTTAACGGCCAATGCGGGGTGCCCTTGGAACGTTCCCAATTCCTTCTGGCCCGCTGTGAGGGTGCCTGCGGGCTTGACCTTGGCTGCCGGCGCCTTAGCCGCCGCCGGTTTAGCAGTAGGCGCTGCCATCGTAACTCCTGCTACTTTAACTGGCGCTTTCGACTCAGCTTTCGGCGCAGCAGCTTTTGGGGCCGCCTTTGGGGCCGCAGGTGCTTTAGTCGCAACCGATTTTGCGCCTTCAGAAGTTGTGCTGGAGGATCCACAGGCTACTAGTACTAGCAAACATGCCATCAAAGACATTAGTAACAGGAATCCAGGGTTCTTCAGATTAGGAATCATCGTCTACTACCTCGAAGTCGTCGTTTGAATTTTTTTCGGCGGCCCGATATCACGGCTGTTAGATAGCCGTAATTTTAAGGAATTACCAATCGGTTTCTCTTAGATATATAAAACTGCCAAATGGTTTGACAAATCAGAGCTTACTTGACTGACACATTTTATAAATATTCGATGTGTCTTAATTATGCGCCCCATAACGCTGGCGAATATAATGTATCGGTCAAAGTAATGTCAATATTAATTCTGTTTGCATTTGACATCCATGAATATCTAGAGAAAAACGGTTCAATTGTGTGGCCGTGTTCATCTGCATTTCAAGATGGAATGTTCGAACGGCGAAATTTCAGCCCAGATCATAACAACAAAGTAAGGGACGAGGCGTAAGGTGAGATACTTGCGTAAGCTAGAGTCCACGGGCAAGCTGACCATAGGTTAGAAGTGACGGCCGAATCGATCGCGGCCGTACCAGCAAAATTTAAAACTGAATAGCTATCGTCTAAACAGGATCCCAGTGTCTTGACCACCGTGTCCAAGCCGCAGTGGCTTCCCGATGTAAGGTGTCGCAGAAACAAGAAAGCCCTCTCGATCGAGAGGGCTTTCAGCATCGGCCTACGACTGATATCAGGTCTTATCGATAGTCGTTTCTCGAAATTACTTCACCATTTCTAATGTTGTAGTCTCGCGTGGTGAACTCAGTACAGGTACCCATAATGACCTTCATATCCTCTTGCCCGCACCGGCTGATTATTTGTTGTCATGATATGCCACATTCGCTGCCTGGAGTTAGTTTAATTTCCAATAGCCATAACCCTACCCTCTGCCTATATTTGCAGTGCTATTGATTTACCGCCCGCTGTTGAAGACTGTTCCATCGCCACTAACAGCTTATGACGCTCCACGGCAAAGTCGAAATCCGGCATGGTTTTAACGCCATCTTTGATGGCCTGGCCTAGGGTCCGGTAGATCTGTGCCACATTGAATGGTGCACCCATCGGAACATCGCCCGGTATGTGGGTTAAGGCATCAGGTATCGGCACCTCAACGAGCTGTCCCTCGCCCTTATGGGCGCCTTGAATCGTGATATCGCCGTATTGGATCATTTCTTGTGAGGAAGCAGTTAGCGTTCCATCCCGACCATACACCTCCATTCTCCAACCGGTGCCGTGCCACGGGATCGTTGCGATATGAGCTGAAGCCACCGCACCTCCAACCAATGTTCCGTTGATTAAAACGTTATCCGCTGAGTTCACAGGCACCGTCTTGCCGGGTTCTGATGTTTCCCATTGTGTGACCTGAGTCGCTACCTTGGCCGAAATCTCTTTAAACTCCCCGACACAGAAACAGAGCGCGTCGATGGCATGACCGGTGCCTATGGTAAGGGTGTTCCCTCCTTTCGCACGATCGGCCATCCAAGGCATGTTAAGGCCTCTTTGAAGCACGCCTGGCAGGAACATGGTCATGTTGCAAGCCAACACCTCTCCCACGTATCCCTGGCTTATCAAATCCTTCATATGCAGAATGGCCGGAGCGCCCTGGGCTTGCAGTCCCACCATATTGGTCACGCCTTTTGAGCTGGCCAAAGAGGCCATCCCTTGAGCTTCATCTAGGTTTGCTCCCAGAGGCCATTCGCAGAACACATGCTTCCCAGCCTCTAGGGCCGCCATTACCATATCGTGATGAAGAGGCACACGTACTGAAACAGACACCAAATCAATGTCCGAGTGGGTGACCATTTCTTGGTAGTCATGGAACGGTAATCTGGCACCATAAGCTTTGGCAGACTCAGCCGCTGTTACTGAACTCGAGGTACACACGGCTGTCAACTCGTACTCTGGCAATGCCAGTAGCGCCGGTAAGTGGGCGCGCATGCTCCAACCATAATTGGCGTTGGCTCCGATTATCCCGATCCGTATCTTCTCTTCTGGCATGTCTATCCCCATAACCGTTTATTCAGATGAAAGCCGATGGAGGGTCGCCCGGTCTCCGAGAAGCTACATCCAGACTTCCTTCCATTTCGACCCTTCCAAAGATTCAGCCGTTAGAAACTTGCTATCGAAGTAATGTGTTGTTCTAGAGACAATCATTCGATAAAGCGGCGAATTCCTGGGTGTTGTGTAACGTATTCCCAGTGAAACCAGCTTACCTATAGTAACTCCAAATCACTTCGCCTTCCCTCACCGAGATGTTTTTCTCGAATTGAACAACCCCAGGGACCGCCGGATCATCGATGATAAATTCGTCCAACCCAGCCATTATCTCCTTCATATTT